>CAIZGA010000655.1 GCA_903932385.1 uncultured Acidobacteriota bacterium | reverse complement strand
CGGCATTGCGCAAAACTTTTCCTCTGCGCTGGATAACGGAGTCAGCGGTGCATTAAACAACTCCACTTCGGCCAGCAACTTTACGCAATCCGGCACAACCTGCAATGTGATCAACAGCAGCACATTGATGGTGGCAGCAAATTCCAGTTGCAGCATCACACTCACCTTCACTGCTTCTTCCAACTCTACGAACGACGGCAATAAAGCCAGCGCATGGTCCATCAACGGTCGCGACATTGCATTGACTGCATACTCTGTTGCATCGCCAATTTCCTATTCTTCCAGCGAGATTGATTTCGGCACACAGTACGCCGGCGGAACAAGATTGCCACGCTTTCTCTATCTGCAAAACGTATCCACGGCAGCAACCTCACATGCGTTGCTATCTCTGCCGCAGGATTCGCCCTTCTCCGTGAACGATGGCTGTCCCGCTTCGCTGGAACCGGGTATGAGTTGCGCAGTGCAATTCGATTACAACTCGACACGAATTCCATCTGATGATTCCGTCACGATAACTCTCGACAACGGTGCGACATTGCTTTTGACCGGCAAGTCGGTGCCGCAACCCGGCACAGTTGGCAATGGCGTCAATCCATTCCTCAACGTCACTCCACTTGCGATCAATTTTTATGACCCAGTTCTCGTCACGGAAGTCTCTGCAGTTAGCGAACAGGTTCAGATCAGCAACGACGGCAATAGCGCTTTCCCAATTGCGCTGACCATCAATGGTGACTTCACTTTCACATCCAATTGCCCCTCAACTCTTGCCGCACACGGAAGTTGCACGGCCAGCATATCCCTCGCACCATCACAAGCTGGCCAACGCACCGGGATTCTAAGCGTTACCGCGGGCAGCAGCACGCCCATCTACGTATCGCTGAGCGGAACAGGAACTGGCATCACATCCGCCACAAACAATTCCGTTGAGTTTGGCGAAGTCCCCGTTGGCGAAACATCTGTAGAGTGGGTGGAGATTA
Source organism: uncultured Acidobacteriota bacterium (assembly GCA_903932385.1). Taxonomy (GTDB): domain Bacteria; phylum Acidobacteriota; class Terriglobia; order Terriglobales; family Acidobacteriaceae; genus CAIZGA01. The sequence goes on along the minus strand of CAIZGA010000655.1, from coordinate 4,778 downwards.
CGCAGGACCTCGGTACGGTATCCGCTACCGCATCTGCAAATTACAGCGTCGTGCTGGTGCAGGATGATGGCTATGGCCATGGTTCGCCATCTCTACAAACTTACAGCAGCAATGCATCGGGCATGTGCAATACCTGTTGGCTTGGCATTCTGTTTTCACCAACCAATCCCGGCACTGATCTTGGTGCTGTAGCAGTGAGCAGCGCAATCGGCGGAAGCGCGAACACAATCAACCTGCGTGGAACGGGTGTTGTTCTCACCTCGCCTTACATTAATCCAGCCGTAACTGATTTTGGCACCGTGAATGTGAACTCCTCCAGCGCTGGCGAGTATTTCACGTTGACGAATGGGGCTACGCAACCTTTATCGCTCGGATCGCCGGTGCTTTCCAGTGGCTATCAATTACTCTCCACTACCTGCGGAAACACGTTGGCTGCGGGTGATAGTTGTCTGCTGCAGGCCCGCTTTTCTCCAACTGTAACCGGTAATGTTCCTGGCACACTCAGCATCAACGTTGGCGGCAATCCAGTCACAGCATCGCTCAGCGGCTACGGAGCAGATGATCCAGGCGTGGCCTTCTCGCCGGATGCACTCAACTTCAACACGCTACCCGGCAGTAATGCAACGAGTCAATTCATCCTTGTTTCGAATACAGGCAGCAGCACATTGCAAATTGGTGTGCCCAGCGTTGCCACTACAAGTTTTTCTGCAACATCGAACTGCGGCACATTGGCACCCGCTGCCACATGCAATATCCAAGTGGTCTTCGCGCCTTCAACTTCGACTGTTACAGATACGCTTACCATTCCTGTCAACGATGGCAGCAGCATTAGCAATTACGCCATCCCGCTGAATGGCGATTTCGTGGCCGCAAGTTCCGGGTTGGTAATCACACCGGCTTCCCTTGATTTTGGTTCTGCATCCACCGGCTCGGCAGGCATATCGCGTCTGATGACAGTCGCGAATCTCAGCTCGGCCACAACAACACTCACTCTCTCCATGCCGCAGCAGTTCGCTTTAGCGTCGCAGCCCTGTACGACGCTCGCAGCGAATTCCAGCTGTCAGTTCGCTGTTGACTTCATGCCGTTGAACAACGGTCCCATCACTGGCACAGTGCAAGTCAATGGAAATAGCAATGGCAGCACAACTTATGCCATCGCATATCTACAAGGTGTCGGCAACGGTACAGGAGTGATTGGCTACAGCAATAGCGTCAGCAACGGCGTGCTGGATTTTGGCCTCGTACAATCCGGACAGAGTGCAACCCAGACAATCGTTCTCACCAACCTGGGAGCTACCGTAGCGAACATACACAAGATCACAACGCAATGGCCCTTCAGCAGCTCAACGAACTGCACTGCTCCCCTTGCCGTGAACACAAACTGCACGGTGACAATCACCTTCAGTCCTACTGATGAATTTCAGGCAGAAGCGAATCCGCCATCGCCACTAACGCAGGCCGGCACACTCATCATTGAGAGTGATTCTTTAAGTGCGCCCGATGTGATTGAACTTGCCGGTGTCGTCGATCCAATTGCAAATGCATCGCCGAACAACACCGGCACATCGTCGCACCTTGTAGCATCCACAGGTTCTCTCGTATTCACTTCAACTGCGGTAGGAGACACGAGTGCCCCGCAAAATGTGACCCTGACCAACAACGGCACTGCAACCGCAAACATCAACGCATTATTGCCTGGGACAGGATTCACAGTCGACAACGGCAATTGCATTGGTGCTTTGCCATCCAATACAAGCTGCACCTTTAGCGTGGCCTTCGCCCCCAGCAGTCTCGGTCAACAAATGACCGCTGTAGAAATTCTCTCCACCGCCAGCAGTTCAATGGACTTCATCAGCGTGACTGGTCTGGCACAAACTTCGCAGCTGCAAATTACGCCTGCCTCACTCAATTATGGCGGTGTTCTGGTTGGCTCAACTGCACATCTGCCAGTGGTGATAACCAACACCGGCGCTGGCAACATCACGCTCAATGGCATCACTGTAGGCAGCGGATTCAGCCTTAGCGGCAACTGTATTTCTGCCGGCAGTGTAATCGCAGCAGGAGCGAGTTGCGATATCACCGTAACCTTCGCTCCGACAATCGCCGGCGCCGCCAACGGCCAAATATCTATTCCGAACTCTGCCACCACATCGCCGCTTACGGTTTCGCTTAGCGGCATCGGACAGATAGCCACTCTCTCGGCCAGCCCATTGGATTTCAACTTCGGCACTGTTCTTGTTGGCCAAACCAGTGTGCTGCCACTTACCCTTCAAAACACAGGCACTGGCACACTCAGCGGCATCACAGCCTCCATCAGCGGCGACTACAGCTTCAACACGAATTGTGGAGTCACTCTCAACGCGGGTAGCGCCTGCACAATGAACATTAGCTTCTCGCCGACAACGTATGGCTACCGCAGCGGCTCGTTGATTCTCAGCAGTAATGATCCGAATTCCCCACTCACCATTCCGCTCAGCGGCTACGGTCAGCAGGTTGGCGGATTCTCTCTCAACATTGCAGCGGGATCCTCGGCAATACAAGCCGTCAATAGCGGCATGACCGCCAATTACGCACTGACCACATCTGCATTCGGCGGATTTCAGGGAGTCGTCGTCCTCAGCTGTTCTCCGCAGCAGAGCGTGCCGAACGCGGCCTGTTCCATTCTGCCAAGTAGCGTTGCACTGAACAACAATTCCGTCTCGTCCAATGTCACGGTTACGACAATGATTGTCTCGGATAATAAAATGCCTCCATTCGGCAACCGTCGAAACATTGTCATGTGTGTGCTGATGCCGTCGTTCTTCCTGTTGTTTCTTTGGAGAAGGCGCACATCTCTGCCGCGTCTCCTGATACTTCTCTTGTCACTTATCTTTGGATTGTCTGGCCTGCAGGGATGCGGCGGCAATAAGAACGATGTCCACGTCACACCAGTCGGTAGCTACTCGTACCTGATCACAGCGGAGTCCACCAGCGGACAGGTTCCGCCGCAATCTGTCCTGCTGCAATTGAATGTTCAGTAGTTGCTCTTTGCTGGATGCGATGTGGTTAGCGTTTTGCTGTTGGCACACCCGCCACACTATCCAGTACTGGCTCCGCTGAAATCGAAACCTGTTCCACAATTTCTATATCGAAACCTTGCAACGCGGGAACATGCGTGGGCGCGCTGGTCAGCAAGCGCACTTTGTGGATGCCAAGATCGGCAAGAATCTGTCCGCCCAGGCCGGCCTGGCGCAGCGTGCGCTGATGTTTTGAGTCCAGCGGCTCATACTGCCGCATCTCTTTGTGCAGGCGCAGACGGGGCGGCGTGCAGTTCGCATCAATGCCAAACCCTTTCGTTGCGCTGTGCAGATAAACAATCGCTCCGCATTCCGCCTCGGCAATTCGCTGCATGGCGCTATCAAGAATCGCTCGGCAACCGCATAGTGTCGTTCCAAAAACATCTCCGGCCACGCAATGCGTGTGCACGCGTACCAGCACAGGAGAATCCGCTGCAGCAACATCACCGCGCACCAGTGCCAGATGCGATTCGCTTTCATCCAATTCAGAGCCGTACGCAATCATGCGGAAGTCGCCGAAACGAGTCGGCAGTGTCGTCTCTCCCACGCGCTGGATGTAGCGTTCATTCCGCATGCGGTAGCGAATCAGCTCCGCCACGGTCAGCATCTTCAGCCCGTGCGCTTCGCAGAACTGAATCAGGTCCGGCACTCGTGCCATGGTGCCGTCATCGTTCATGATTTCGCAGATGACCCCGGCGGAAACTAATCCGGCCATGCGGGCCAGGTCTACTGACGCTTCGGTCTGCCCTGCGCGTACCAACACACCGCCCTTGCGCGCACGCAGCGGGAAAACATGTCCCGGCCGCGCCAAGTCTGATGACCGAGTCGCGGGAGAAATTGCCACCCGAATGGTATGTGCGCGGTCGGCTGCAGATATGCCTGTAGTCACACCTTCACGCGCTTCAATCGATTCTGTAAACGCCGTGCCAAAACGCGATGTATTCTCTGCCGACATCGGGGGCAGACGCAAGGCATCGGCACGCTCTTCGGTCAGCGTCAGGCAGATAAGACCGCGGCCGAATCGCGCCATAAAATTAATCGCTTCTGGAGTCACAAACTCGGCCGCCAGAGTCAGATCGCCCTCGTTCTCACGGTCCTCATCATCCACAACCACAATCATCCGGCCGGCGCGGACTTCATCCAGCGCTGTCGGAACATCCACGAAAGGGTTTTGCAAAGTGGGCATAGAAATACTCTATTCCATTTCCTGCAGTGGGCCGTAGTGGGAGAATCCAAATAGAAACGCCGCCCCATCGGGGACGGCGCTTCATGCTCTGCTAAATCATGTTTGTAAAAAATTAGAGGGTTGACTCAATCTCAAAACCCCAGGCTTCCAGCAACGCTTCCGGAATGTACTTGGAGTTCTTGTTCCGGCGGGCCCACTCACGCAAACGGGTGGAGCGAACGTACTGGTCCGGTGTCAGCTTGAATTCCTTAACGACCTGTTCGAAAGAAGTAACAGTAGGCACAACCGGCCCGATTGGCTCCGGCTTACCCCAGTTTGGATTACCACGACGCTTCGCCATTCAGTGTACGGTCCTTTTCTTGTTGTGGTTACTTGCCCTGCTTGGAAACTAGCAATCAATAAATTCCAAAACAGTCCTGCAAAAGTCTTATTTTACTGGTAAATTGCGATTAAATCAACCTCGGCAAGCTCTGGAAACCCACACAAGCGGAGAATTCTACCCAGACTATCTATCTATATTTCAGTGTTTTATAGGT
>CAIZGA010000654.1 GCA_903932385.1 uncultured Acidobacteriota bacterium | reverse complement strand
TTTGTACTCCCATTCTGTTGTGCGAATTGATTCAAGTTGCGCACGGTATTGCTCACCGGGTCCCACAACTCCGGCTGCTTGCCCTGTATCGGAAAACTGCAGTCGACACTGCCGGATTTCCATGCGACATTGGCGACAAAATAAATATCCATTGCACCATCTTTGCGATGGATGCTCTGTATCTCCGGCCCCATTTCATCCGATGCAATCTTCATGCTGGTGGCCTGTGACGGCGCAACATAAACGCCGCGTTGCAGCATTGTCTGGCAACGCCATAGATAGTGCAGCCAGGCTTTGCCGGGCTTCCACCATGTCTGGTTGCGACCCAGATGAATGCCCCATCGCCCCATGACATTGCCGGGCTTGTACTGTTCGTCCCAAGCCTGTTGCACGAAATGATGGATGTTAATGCGATTGACGCCAGCGCAAAATGCTGCATCTCCAATGGGCTTGAGCCATGCCGGATGCTCATTCCATCGCGCCCATGTCGGCGCCGTCGTGAATGATTCGGCAGCAATCAACTGGTCTCCAAGTCGATGCGCGGCCTTCACAACTGGGTCAAGACTACTGGGGTAATACTGTCCATTGTTTGTCCAGAACTCGACAGTGGGGGTGTCAAGACTGTGTACTACCTCACTGATCTGCCAAGGACCATCGTACGGCTCTGCATTGAATTTCAGACCGGCCGCATGCGCCAGCGGGCCCGGTGTGGCCCAATAGCAATCGCGGTAGAGGTCTTCTATGGTGCGATGAAAATCGTTTTTGAAAGCAAGTGTGTCCTCTTCACTGCCAATCATTCGACCAGCGAGGACTGGCAGCCACGGCGTGATATCGTAGCCGCGACGCGATTGAAACTCCTCGCGCATCTTTGGCGTCCATGATGGCGTACCAGCTTCATAGCTGTCGAAATAGAGCGTGGTGAGGCCCTTGCCCATGTGGTCCCCGAGATTCTTTTTCATCTCGTCGAGTACATGCTGGATGTGAAATGTGACTGCCTCGCGGCTGAGTTTATCGCACTCCAGACCCATGGCGTCCCACTGCGCCGGTTGAATCATAGCGCCGGTAGTTGTATGTCCAAAGCGATACAGCGTCCAGTCGCCGGCGGGTGCGTCCCAAATAATTTCTCCCTCCGCGTTCATTCGGGTGGTCAGGTCGATGATCTCTTCCTTGCGAACAACGCCGGTAGAGGGTATAGCGAGTACAGATATATCGCGATAATAATCTTTTCGCGCCTCGACGATTGGCACGTCAATCTTGCCCTCGGAAGGGATGAAACACCGGGGGAAGTTCGCATGCGGGTGGGGGTCCACTTTGGCGCGCTCAAGTTTTCCGCGGAATTGCTGGCCGCCGCGTAAGGGATGTTCCGACCAGACGACCTCTTGCATGGATAGCTCCGGGGTAATCCATGTACCCCCACTGGCTTCATAACCGGCGCAGTTGTGGAGGATCAGTTCCAGACCAAGTCGTTCGCATTCGCTGGCGGCGTGACGCACCAGTGCCCACCATGGCTCCGTGAAAGTTACAATCTCCGGCGTGGGGCTTTTCAATATGCTGCAGGCCCACGGCATGGTGGTGTCTGAAAGGCTGAAGATGGTGGCTCCGCCAATACCGGCATCGCGCATTGCTTCCAGGTCACGCGTAATGCCTGCAGCGCTGACATTGTGTCCCATCCACATCCAGAGCACATAGGGCCTGGAAGAATTCGGCAAAGGCGGGAATGTTGACAGAGAATTATTGCCTGTAGATGCAGTGCGATTTAAACTGCTGGGCAACGTCTGGCTGTATGCCTGGTGTGCGGCACCCGCTAAAAGTACGCAGAAAGTCCGTCTGGTGAGCAAGGGGGAATCTCCTTGGCGTGAATTGTGTGGTGGTGCTGGACTCTCGCTTTCGGAACCGCATATATCCATTAGTTAAGCCCTTTACTACTACACCACGCTAACCGAAGCGATTTGTACTGTCAATTGTTATGTGCGCCGGGGTATGCAATAGAATCAGAGAACAGTCCGATAGCTGGACCCATGGCGAGAGTTTCATTCGAGGAACCAGATGGCAACAATCTTTGATGTAGCGAAAGCTGCAAAAGTATCGATAGCTGCCGTTTCTCTGGTGATGAATGATCCGGAGACGCCGCGAGTTGGCGCAGCGAAGAGGAAATCAATTCAGAAGTGTGCCCAGAAACTCGGCTACTCGGCGAGCGGGCTAGCCAAGGCATTGAGCAGTGGTTCCACAAAGATCCTTGGCTTGGTTGTGCCCATGCGCGATCCAATTTTCTTCAACAACTTTATTGCCGGCGTACTTTCTGGGATACAGAGTTGCCTGATGGAACGTGGCTACCACCTGATGATTTACACGCACAATGCCAGCAGCGGCAGAATTACCAAAGGTGAACTGACGCAAAGCCGGTTTGTGGATGGCGTCATCATGTTGAATACCAGACTCTGCTCCATGAAAGATATGAGGAACAGCATCGAGGACCTGAACTACGCAAAGATCCCCTTTGTGATGACAAACTGCTATGCCGGAAAGGACGCAATCTATTATGTGGGCGTGGATGACAATGCGATGGGCCGGCGTGGCGCGGAATATCTGGCAGAAAGAGGACATTCCAGAGTTGCGCTCATAAGTGGCGCGGCGAGGAGCCCGATGACTGCAGAGTTGCTGGCAGGATTCAAGGCCGGACTTAAGAATTCCGGCAAGCGCTTTGATGACAGGCTTCATCTATGCAGCGAGTATGACGCCAGAAACATTCACCGCAAAGTGATTGCATGGTTCAAGCGGCAACATCCGCCCACGGCCATCTTCTGCACCGACGACCAACTGGTGGAACCTGTCTACCGCGCGCTTGAAGAGTTGGGACTGAAGATACCGAAGGACGTCAGCGTCCTGGGTCGTGGCAACCTGCCGATAGGCACTGCGCTGACGCCGCAACTGACCACCTTTTCCATTCAATCTTTTGATATCGGCAAGAATGCTGCAGAGTTGTTGATCGACGTTGTACAGGGTCATGTGGTCAAGCCACGGAGAATTTATCTGAACGCGCCGCTTATCAAACGCAAGTCAGCGTAACCTGATTCGCTTTTCGCCTCGCCAATACTTGTCCATCGCCATAAATCCATCGGCGGGTTTCCTCAAATAGCGCTGCAGTACGAAAGAACCAGCTAATTCTGTTGGTACGCAGCGGATGTACCCGCATAAACAAATCGCCATCGCATTTCACCGCTGTAGGTCATCGCATTTCACCGCTGTAAATTGATATCAAATGAACATGGATATCGTCTGAAGCAGTAGCTGTTGAGCTGTGACGGGGACTGCCG
>CAIZGA010000653.1 GCA_903932385.1 uncultured Acidobacteriota bacterium | reverse complement strand
GCGGGGCGCGGGCCTGCGCTGGTGCATGGGCATGTAGTGCGGCCGTATAGCCACTCGCTGAGCGACGATGAGCGGCAGTACCGGAGCGAGGAAGAGGTGACAGCGGAGAACGCGCGCGATCCGCTGGCCAAGATGCAGTTGTGGCTGCTGCGGGAAGGGGTTCTTGATGCGGAGGGGATCAACCGTCTTGAGCAGAATGTGGACGAAGAGGTGCAACGGGCGGCTGACCGGGCTATGCAGGCGGTGCTGCCAAGCACGTCGCGGGAGGCGATTCTGCGGCACCAGTACTCGGAGAATTTGAAGCCGACGGACGAACGGTTCGATACGCAGCCGGAGGCGACGGCGGACGACAGCGAGCGGACGATGGCGGAGCTGCTGAACCACTGCATGAAGGACGAGATGCGGCGGGACGAGCGGGTTGTGGTGTTTGGCGAGGATGTGGCGGATGCGACGCGGGATGAGGCTCTGCGTGCGGGCGCGATCAAGGGCAAAGGTGGGGTGTTCAAGCTGACGTCGGGATTGCAGACGGAGTTTGGCAGCGACCGCTGCTGGAACTCGCCACTGGCCGAGGCGAACATTGTGGGCCGCGCGGTGGGCATGGCGGTGCGGGGATTGAAGCCGGTGGTGGAGATACAATTCTTCGACTACATCTGGCCGGCGATGCACCAGATGCGGAATGAGATGGCGCTGGTGCGGTGGCGTTCAAACGGCGGCTTCAGCTGCCCGATGGTGATGCGCGTGCCGATTGGCGGCTACCTGACGGGCGGATCCATTTATCATTCGCAGTCGGGCGAGAGTATCTTTACGCACCTGCCGGGGTTGCGCGTGGTGATGCCGTCGAATGCGCAGGACGCGAATGGTTTGCTGCGCACGGCGATTCGCTGCGATGATCCTGTGCTGTTTCTGGAACACAAGCGGCTGTATCGCGAAACGTATGGGCGCGCGAAGTATCCGGGGCCGGATTACACGATTCCATTCGGCAAGGCGCGGACGGTGCGCGAGGGACGCGACATTACCGTGGTGACGTACGGCGCTGTGGTGCCGAGGGCGTTGCAGGCGGCGGAGAGAATTTTCCGCGAGAAGAATGTGGACGTGGAGTTGATTGATCTGCGGAGTTTGAATCCGTACGACTGGGAAGCGGTGGCCGAGAGCGTGCGCAAAACGAGCCGCGTGCTGGTGGCGCATGAAGACATGCGCAGCTGGGGTTATGGCGCGGAGCTGGCGGCGCGGATTGCCGACGAGCTGTTCCATGATTTGGATGCGCCGGTGCGGCGCGTGGCGGGCATGGATACATTTGTTGCGTACCAGCCGATTCTGGAAGATGAAATTCTGCCGCAGCCGGAGAAGATTTATCAGGCCCTGGTGGAGTTGGCGGAGTTTTAAAGGCAGTGGATAGGGAAGAGAAAGTCGAAGGCAGGGGTTAGGGTTTAGGGACCAGGGGTTAGAGGGTCAAGGGCAGGGCCAACCGCAAGGAATTTCGCTTTGCTCAGGATGACAGCGGTGAGGCAAAAGATTTCGAGCGTTGTTCGAATATTCCACACTTTCGCAAACGCGGCGAAAGGATGGAAGCCCCGGCGAGAATTTCGGAGAATCTATGTACGCTGTACTTCATTATGTTTTTTGGATCTTGTTTCTCGTTGCCAAAACTTGCTTTGTGATTTGTGTTGCTAATATGGCGATTAGCCGAAACAGGTCTGCTGTCTATTGGGTATTTTTTGCAATTTTATTTAATGCTTTACTCGTGCTGCTGATTCTTTATCTAGCTGGACATAAGGACAATCCATATAAGACAGATGATAATTTCAGTATTCGAACAAAGCAGATAATGGCTATGGGATTTGGTTGTATGGCGTTGCTGATGTTTGGCATTTCTGTGTTCGTGATACTGCCTGACGATTGGACACAGTCAAAGCACCAACCGAATATGGAGCAAAGGATGCTCGCACCTCTTCCACCGCCACCACCATCCAAACAATAAATTGATGAGATAGGTCGCAACCTGCCGCGAGATGGCGGGTTGTATCTTTTAATGTCGCTCGCGGGCGGCGGTGTGCGGGTGCGAGAAATAACAGGCGCGGCGTATGCTGAATATCCGGACGAGATTTGGCAGTGGTTTTTGGCAGCGGGTTTGCGGCAGAGGAGCAGAGATGCAGAAGTCGAATGGCGTGGAGAAAATTTTGCGCGGCGATGTGCAGAGTTGCGTGGCTGCGCTGCTGTGTGGGTTGATGATGATGCCGGCGGCGCCGATGCAGGCGGAAGCGGCGAAGCATTTGGCGGCGAAGAAACATGCGCCGGTGGCGGCGAGCGGCACGGTGGGCGATCTGCAGGGAGATGAACGGATCCTGCATGCGCTGGACCGGTTGACGTGGGGCGCGCGGCCGGGCGATGTGGCGGCGGTGCGGGCGATGGGCCTGGACAAGTGGATGGAGCAGCAGTTGAATCCGAAGGAACTGGATGACAGCGCGACGGAGCAGGCGATGGAAAATTTTCCGGCGCTGAAACTGAATCCGGAGAAGATGGTGCTGCGGTTTCCGGATGGAAACATTGCGCGGCAGGTGGCGAACGGGCAGATACGGATGCCGAATGATCCGTATCTGAACGCGGTGTATCGGAATGCGATTGACCGCTACCAACAGCAGATTGCGAAGCGGCAGGCGGCGGTGCAGGCGAATGCGCAGCAGGCGGCAGCGGCTAACGGCAACGCGACAGGGATGGCGACGCCGGCGGTGGTGACGACACCCGCGGTGGTGACGACACCAGGGGCGGCTGCGCCGCTGACGAGCAATCCGCAGATGAATGCGATGGCGGCTGAGGTGATGGGGACGAGTTCGCCGACTGCGAATGCACAGGCGACGAGTACGACACAGGCACAAGCGCAAACCCAGCCGCGGTCGGTGTATCAGCGACCGGCTGCGCCGACGATGCCGACGGCACCGAAAAAAGCGTCGGCGAATATGCAGGACAATGTGGCGCGGGTGAATGCGGACCTGGAGGCGACGGAGATATTGAATCTGGCACCGGAGCAGCGGCTGCTGCGGTTGATTGAAATGCAGACCGACGAGCTGAATGATTTCCGCGAGCGGCTGAGTCCGGCGGAACGCGCGGAGTTGGCGCGGGGGATGTCGCCGTTTCAACGCGAGGAAGTGGCGGCGTTGATGAATCCCGTGGTGGTGGTGGGGTCAGAGTTGATGCAGGCCAAGTTGCTGCGGTCGATTGAGACGAGCCGGCAACTGGAAGATGTGATGACGGACTTCTGGCTGAACCACTTCAACATCTACATCAAGAAAGGCCAGCCGGAGGTGTACTACATTGCGCAGTACGAACGCGATGTGTTGCGGCCACATGCGCTGGGGCGGTTTGAGGACCTGCTGGTGGCGACGGCGAAATCCCCGGCGATGCTTTTTTATCTGGACAACTGGTCGAGCGAAGGGCCGAACTCGATGGCGGTGATGCGGGCGCGGCAGGCGGCGGCGTTCAGCGGGAATCCGCAGGCGGTGAAGAATGCGGACCGCGGGCTGAATGAAAATTATGCGCGCGAGTTGATGGAGCTGCACACGCTGGGCGTGGATGGCGGCTATTCGCAGCAGGACGTGACGCAGGTGGCGCGCGTGTTTACCGGATGGACGATTGACAAGCCGCAGATGGGCGGCGGTTTCCAGTTTGACGAGCGCCGACATGAGCCCGGGCCGAAGGTAGTGCTGGGCAAGACAGATC
>CAIZGA010000652.1 GCA_903932385.1 uncultured Acidobacteriota bacterium | reverse complement strand
CGGCGGCCAGCGTGCAGGAGCGTTCAGCGTTGGCGGCGATTGGCACAGACACGGGCGGATCTATCCGCACGCCGGCGGCACTGTGCGGCGTGGTGGGCTATCGTGCAAGTCACGGCTTGGCGGAGCAGATGTATCTGTGGAGCGGCGGCATGCATCTGGCGCCGAGTTTTGACACGCTGGGCTGGCTTTTTAATTCTGCGGCAGATGCGCCATTGCTGGGCACAGCGCTGTTTGATTTGGAAGTACCGGAACAGGTACGGATGAATGTGCGTGTGGGCGTGGTGGGCGATGCGTTTCTGAAAGATTGCGATGCGGAGATCCGCACGATGTACGACGAAATGAAACAGAAGATAGCGGCGACGGGTGCGACGCTGGCGGAAGTGGATACGTCGCATTGGGCGAATGCGGTGGAAATTTTCGCGCCGATTCAGGCGCATGAAGCGGCGGCAATTCATCACGGAAATTTTGAAAACTTTCCAAAAGATATTGCCGAGCGATTGACGTGGGGCGAGAATTTTCCGCCGGAGAAATTGCAGGAGCTGCGTTTCGCGCACACGAAATTCCAGATGCGCATGGATGCGACCTTCGATCAGTTTGAATATCTACTGCTGCCGTGCGCGCCGGTGGCAAAGTTGTTGTCTGGTGCTGACCACTCGAAAACGCGGCCGAAGATTTTGCGGTATACGGTGCCGTTCAGCCTGGGTGGGAATCCGGTGGTGACGCTGCCGGGAGGTACGTCTGCGGGCAAGGCCGGCGGTGTGCAACTGGCTGCCGGGCGTGGTGGTGATGCGAAGTTGCTGCGCTATGCGGCACAGCTGGAACAAAATTTATAAATTTGCGTACAGATAGAGATTGGGAACGTCCATTCTTTAAAGTCAGCAAAAAGTTTATGGATATAGAGATGTGTAGCGCGGGCCGGGCAATCTGGGACACGAAAAATTCTGAATCAAAAGGCGACTGACCATGCGGGTGCATCAATCCAGCTCGAATATGCGTGCCACTCTGAAGATGGTTTTGATGGGAATGGCCACGACTGCGTTGTTGAGTGGTGCAGCCATCGGCCAGACAGCGGCAACGCCTGCGACGACAGCACCAGCAGCGGTGAGTGCATTTATTGCATCGGATGTGCAGGTGAGTCCGCACCGCACGAACCCGTTTGAACGCGGCGGCAGGATTGCAAACGGCCGCTACTGGCTGCGCGACGCGACGATGGAAGACATGATTGCCGCGGCTTATGCCGTGAGTCCGTCGCATGTGTTTGGCGGGCCGCCGTGGATTGAATGGGACCACTACGACGTCAGCGCGATTGCCCCCGTGGGCACCACGCAGGCGCAGGCCATGAAGATGCTGCAGGCGTTGCTGACAGAACGTTTTGGCCTGACGGTGAATCCGGACACGAAACCGCTGCCGACGATGGCGTTGATGCTGGGCAAGGGCAAGCCGAAATTAAAAGAGTCTGGCGAGGAAGACAATCCTGACGGCAGCAGTGCCAGCACTGGCGAATGCAAATTCAATCCGCCTGCAGTGAAACCGCCGCCGGGCGTGCAGCCGGACATTTCGTTTTCCTGCAAGAGCATGTCGATGGAAAAACTTGCGGGGAACCTGCGCTATTGGGGATTTGGCTATTATCCGGACGATGGATTTGTGCTGGACCAGACGGGGCTGAAGGGTAATTACGATTTCGATTTGCACTGGTCGCAGAAATCAAACATGGCGAAGGAAGGTGCGGACGGCATTACGATTTACGACGCCATTGAACAGCAACTCGGTTTGAAGCTGGGGAAGACGACGGCGCCGCAGCCGGTGATGAACATTGTGGCGGTGAATGAAACTCCGACTCCGAATGCACCCGACCTGGCGAAGAAGATGCCGCCGCTGCCGCCGCCGGAGTTTGAAGTGGAAGTCATCAAGCCGAGCCGACCGGACGAGACGCAGTTGAACGGCAGAATTAACGGCGGGCAGATTAGTGTGCAGTATGTGACACCGCAGTTCCTGATTACCTTTGCATGGCAACTGACTGACGAGATGCTGGCGAATCCGCCGAAGTGGCTGAACGATGACCACTATGACATTGAAGCCAAGGCCGCCGCGCCGCCGCCGACACCGGGTGCAAAATCAAATGCTGCGCCGGACTTCACGATGGATGATTTGCAGCACATGCTGCAGGTGCTGATGGAAAAACGATTCAACATCAAGTGGCACATGGAAGACCGACCGGTGGAGGCGTACACGCTGGTGGCGGTGAATCCGAAGCTGGCTATTGCGGACCCGAATAATCGCACGGCATGCAAGGAGGGCCCGGGTGCTGATGGTAAAGACCCGCGCAATACGAATCCGGCACTGGGGCGGTTGCTGACCTGCACCAACATCACGATGGCGCAGTTTGCCAGCCAGCTGCAGACGCAGGCGAATGGATATGTACACACGCCGGTGGTGGATGCGACGGGGCTGACCGGCCACTACGACCTGACGCTGAGCTTCAGTGCGTCGCAGCAACTGCAGGGCAGTGCAATGGGCCCGGGTAAAAAAGTGGATGACAGTGCGTCGGACCCGAATGGCGGGTTGACGCTGTTTGAAGCGATGAGCCGACAACTCGGACTGAAGATGGAGAAGACGAAACGGCCAGTGCCGGTGCTGGTGTTTGACCACATCGATCCAAAGCCGACGGATAATTAATTTCGATGCAGCTGGATGCAATGTTGCTCGGTTGAGTTTTTGTGAATCAACCGAGGGGGAGAAAATGCTAGGCTGCTGAAACGGGCCCCGATTTTCCATTTCAAAATATCCAGGACGAGAGTGGAATCTGCCATGAAGAATCCAGTGCTGAAGTGTATCTGCGCGATGCTGCTGGCGGCGGCGGCGCTGACGGCGGGATGCAAGCGCGAGGCGGCGAGCAAACTGTATCCGGTGAAGCTGCAGACGGATTGGTATCCGCAGCCGGAGCACGGCGGATTTTATGAAGCGCAGTTGAAGGGTTACTACCGCGAGGAAGGCCTGGATGTGACGATTCTTCCGGGCGGGCCGTTCAACAACTCCGAGCAGCAAGTGGCGATGGGCACGATTGATTTCGGCATGAACAGTTCAGACCATGTGCTGGAGTCAGTAAGCCGCGGCGAGCCGCTGGTGGCGATTGCGGCGACGATGCAGAACGATCCACAGGGCATCATGGTGCATGCGAATTCTCCGGTGAAAACTTTTGCCGACGTGGAAGGACACACGGTTGCGGTGAAGCCGGGGTCGACATGGTTCATGTATCTGGAGAAAAAGTATCAATGGAAAAATGTACGCGAGATTCCGACGAATTTTTCCGTGGCGACATTTGTCAGCGATCCGAATTACATCCAGCAGGCGTTTATCACTTCAGAACCATTTTTTGCGAAGAAGGCTGGTGCCGAGCCGCGGTTCCTGCTGGTGAGCGACACCGGCTACGCGCCTTACCGCGTGACCTACACAACGCGAAACATGATTGCGCAGCATCCTGATATTGTGGCGAAGTTTGTACGCGCGTCGCTGAAGGGCTGGCGCGATTACATGCAGGACCCGACGGCGGTGAATGCGGTCATCATGAAATTGAACCCGGCGATGAATCAGGAGTGGATGCAGTTCAGTTGGCAACAATTGAAGGACCACAACTTTGTGATGGGCGATGCGCCGGACGGAAGCCAGCAGGGACAATTTGACGCCGAGCGTTGGCAGCGGATGTATGACCAACTGGTGTCGCTGAAAGTCATCACGCAGCCGTTTGATCCGAAGGTTGCGTACACGACGCAGTTCCTGCCGAAGAAATAATTTTCGTGTGATGTTTACGCGTTGATGGCGTCTTCATCGACGACGATGTCATCCACACTGATGCCGAGCAGTTTGCCCAGATGGCGGAAGGCGTCGGTCCATTGTTCGAGGCCGGCGATTTCGTGGTGATTTGAAGATTCGCGCACGCGAAGCCGATGCAGCAAAGCATTCCAAATGTTCTGCGCCTGCCAGAGATTCACTTCAAACGGAAGATGTTGGAAGGCATCGGCAATGGTGAGTGCGGCACCGAGCGGCTCCAGCAGAATTTCCAGCGGCAGGTCGCCGGCGAAGCCGAGTTCGAGCGCAACCATGGCGCGCTTGATGCGCTGGCTGGCGACGTAGCCGAGTTCCTGCGCGTCGAGCGAGACCTTGTCGGCAGTGGCGCGTTCCACCAGGCGCAGAAGTTCATCGGCGATGAAAGGCTCTGCCTCAAGCGCGTGGCGAATGCTGGCGTTGAGCGCGAATCCGGCGACGAGCGCGAGGCCCTGCGGATGCGGCATTTTCTGTTCGCTGAGGAAACGCAGCAGCGATGCGTGGTCTTCGTAAATGGCACGCAGGCTGAGTTCAACTTCAGAGAGCGTGGAGTCAAGAATAATTTTCAGGATGCGACGCTGCTCGTCTGCAAAGAGCGATGTGAGCGAGTAGGCCGTGGCGCCGACGCCGGAGTTGCCATTGTCACTGCCGTGATTTTCTGTGGCGAAGTGGCGGTCAATCTGGCGGATGACTTCGGCGATATCTCCGCGTGAAGTGGCTTTGCGAACATTTGCGACGAAGGCATCGAAGGCCGCATCGTCTTCCGGCAGATGGCGATGCACAGCGGCGGAAAGATTCTGGTCGCCAAGATGCAGCACGGCGTAGCGAACGCCTTCAATGGAGCTGGTGATGCGCGATGAGATGGTGGCGCGACCGACGGCGAGTTTGCCGCGACCGGAGCTGAGGCTCTCATGCATTTCGCGGTGGACATTGAAGCAGAAGATGCTGCCGTCATCCGGATAACTGCGGAAGATGGAGCTGATGGCGTAGTGCGCGCCGACGTGTTCCAACCCGACGCGTTTGGAGCGGGCGAAACGTTTGTAGACTTCTGCACCGTT
>CAIZGA010000651.1 GCA_903932385.1 uncultured Acidobacteriota bacterium | reverse complement strand
GCATTCACCGGGCAATTACTCGTCGTCAGGTTGCTGCCCGGCTGGTTGGCCAGGCGCGTCCACGTGCTGCCGTTCGCTGATTCGTAATACCCGTGATATCGCACCGCTGCATAAAATCGCTGCCGCACCGGATTCCAAATCACCGCAGTGACAGGATTGCCAAAGTATCCGGAAAAATTCGACTGTGCCGATTGCACCATCTGGCTGCCATCGCTGATAGTTGCCATCTGCCATGTCTGGCCCGAGTCGGTCGAGTAATACAGCCCCTGAATGCTGTACACATCCACCGGCGCATTCACCACCACGCCTTCTGCCGCCTGCGAAACCGCAGCCACCACCACACCACTGGTATTGAACTCCACGCGAATCCAGCAAAGCCATTGCCGATAAACGAATGCGTTCCCGCCACGCCATCATGCGAATTCTGTATCAGGCTCCATGTTTGACCGCCGTCACGCGAGCGCAAAATTCCTTCGCCATAGTAAGAATCCAGTGCATCATTCGGATCGCCTGTTCCCGCCAGCACTACGCCGGTTCCGCCCGGCTGCACGCTGACGGCACCGATACTGAGCGACGCCGTCGCCGACGATCCCGAACTGATGCTGTAGACAGAGAGATCATCCGTTAGCGGATTGAAAGTCACACTACCCGCCGCACCGGCGGCATTCGTACTTTTCCAAACGCCGCCGCCAGTGGTTCCCAGATACACCGTGTTGCCGCTTGCATCCGACGAATCAATCGCAATGCTGCTGATGCGGCCCGATACCAGACCATAGGATTCACTATTGATTTGTGCGGGGCCAACTGATTGCCACGTTGCCGTCAGCGGCGTGCCCAGCGGCAACACCGCATTGGCAGAGACAATTGCCAAATGCTGCGCAGTGGCTGCCTGTCGCGCGGCCGAAGGGTTTACGCTTTGACGAGATGCCTGACGCCCCGCTAAAAATCTTGCAGCACGTTGCTGTCGCAATTTCGCCTGTGCCACTGCGCGATTTTCCGTCGGCACGGATAAATCGCCAACCTGTGAAATCGCGATGCACGGAAACAGAGATGCGCAGGCAAGCAGAGTTCCCGCCAGCAGTGTTGTGCAAGCTCGTGCTGTAGCGCAGGCATGCAGCTCCGCGCGCCCTGTAGCGCTTACATTCATACCGTTCAAACCCGCCACACTACCTACATCGGTGGCGACCCGGGAAATATGAACTCTTTAGCCGGATGAAAGAGAACCCGTGTTACAGACGTGCAATGGCAGTTCTAAATTGGAACAACGTACAAAGCGGTGCCAAGTTCCAGCGAATCCATTTCTCGACATTCACTGGTCTTGCATGGCCCCGGAAAATTTACCGCGATAAATCCTAGTTCAGCAGCGCACGATTTTCTCAGAAGAAATTCCATGCGTTGCGTTTCTAGAATCTACTACCAACGCGGCTTCTGCAACTATCTTCTGATAGTCGTAGCAGCTGTGGTCGGTCACAATCAGCACACAGTCATAGGCGGAGAGATTCTCCATCGGCACGCTGCTCATATTCAACGCATAGTGGCGGCCCTGGCCCACGGTGGGGAAATACGGGTCATTGTAGGCAACCACCGCGCCCATCTGCTGCAGCTCGCGGATGATGGTCAGTGCCGGCGACTCACGCAGATCGTCCACATCGCGCTTGTACGCCACTCCCAGCACCAATACTCTTGCCCCATTCAGCGCCTTACCGCCGCGGTTCAGCGCACTAATCACGGCCTGAATCACATGGCCCGGCATGGCCTCATTCACCTCGCCGGCCAATTCGATGAAACGCGTTTTGAAGTCGAATTCCTTCGCCTTCCAGCTGAGATAAAACGGATCAATCGGTATGCAATGCCCGCCCAATCCGGGCCCCGGATAAAACGGCTGAAATCCAAATGGCTTGGTGGAGGCCGCTTCAATCACTTCCCAAATATCAATCCCCATGCGTTCAGAGAGCAGTTTCATCTCATTCACCAGCGCAATATTCACGCAGCGATATATATTTTCCAGCAGCTTGGTCATCTCCGCTGTGGCCGGGCTGGAAACCTGCACTACGCTATGGAAGACTGACCGGTACACAGCCTCGGCCGCTTGCGCCGCGAGCGGCTCCATGCCGCCAATCAACTTCGGCACATCGCGACGATCAATTTTTAAATTGCCCGGGTCTTCACGCTCCGGCGAATACGCCAGCAGGATGCCGCCGACATCCTCCCCGCTACGCACAACACGCACCGGATTCTCCGCGCAGCTTTCCAGTATCGGTGCCAGCACTTCTTCCGTGGTGCCGGGGAACGTCGTGCTCTCCAACACCACCAGTTGCCCGTCGTGAAGATACGGCGCAATCGACTTCGCAGTCGTGGTGATGAAGCTCAAGTCCGGCGTGCGGTTCTCACTCAGCGGAGTCGGCACGCACAAGAGAATCGCATCTACATTCGCAATTTCGCTGTAGTCACTGGTAGCGTGGAAACCCGCGTCCCTCGCTGCTTGTATCTGTTCCGGCAAAATACGGCGAATGTAGGATTCGCCCGCATTCAGCCGACGGACTTTCTCTGCATCTATATCGAATCCAGTAACGCGCAGTCCCGCCTCGCTAAACAATAACGCCAGCGGCAGACCAACATAGCCCAGTCCGACAATGCCTACCGCAATTTCGCGGCGCGCCACGGCATCCGCCCAATCCTTCGGACCCGATGCTCCGCCACCCTTAGTTGCAGCCACGGCACTTCCCTTTCGACCACTCTTCTGCAATCAAATCCAACTCGCGCTCTTCGCGTGCCATCTCGCTGCGATACCAATCCACCGTGCGTTGCAGCCCAACCTCAAAGCCAACCAGCGGCGCATAGCCAAAAGCTTCGCGTGCTGCAGAAATATCGGCCAGCGAATCTCGCACATCGCCCAGTCGATCAGGAACAAACTCCGGCGTGCCGGCATAATCTGTCAATCCTGCAATCACTTCAAACGTCTCGCGGATTGTATGCCGTTCTCCGCAAGCCACGTTGAAGACTCGCCCGGCAACTTTTTCCGCCGGTGCCGCCGCCGCCAGCAGATTGGCTTGTACGGCATTCTCAATATAAGTAAAGTCGCGCCCCTGCTCACCGTCGCCGAAAATCGTCGGCCGTTCGCCACGCAGCATCTGCAGGCAAAATTTCGCCATCACGCCGCTGTAGGGAGAATCCGGCCGTTGTCGCGGGCCAAAGATGTTGAAATAGCGCAGACACACAGTTTCCATCCCGTACACGCGCCAATACGACTGCATATAAAGTTCCCCGGCCAGCTTCTGTACGGGATACGGAGCAATCGGTGCCGGCGTCATCGTTTCCACCCGCGGCAACCCAGGCTGGTTGCCATACGCAGAAGACGAGGCCGCATACAGCACACGCCGCACGCCAGCTGCACGCGCCGCTTCCAGCAGATTGAAAGTTCCGTTGATGTTCGCTTCATGGCTGGAACGCGGGTCTTTTACCGATCGCGGCACGCTGGGCAACGCAGCCTGATGAAATATGCAGTCCACACCCTCGCAGGCCAATTGCAACTCGTGAGTATCCCGCAAGTCCACCTCGCGGAAATCAATCGCGTCCATCACATCAGCAAGGTTGCTGCGAAGCCCGGTGGAAAAATTATCCAGCGCGCGAACCTGCTCGCCCCGCTCCACCAGCGCATGCGTGATGGAGGAGCCAATGAATCCAGCCGCGCCGGTCACAAGATAAACTGCCATCCCGCCTCGCACGTCATTTTTGATTTCTTCTGAACGAATGCAGCCGGATACTGCTGCCGCAGGCCTAAGAATATCAGCCGAGAAAGGCCGCACGCTAACTGAGTTAAGGTGCGGCCGCTTGCATCAAACTGTTTGCGCGTTGCCTACCAGCGGCCCCATGCGCGGGTAAAGTAGTCCAGCATGGTCATCATGATGAGGACCAGGAAGGTCAGGAAGCCGGAGAAGACCGTCAGCTTTACCAGCTTGGTGGAGTAGAGGACGTGCATGAACCAGAGGATGACCACCACGCCCTTGAAGCAGGCAATGCCCACCGCAATCACCGGGTTGAAGATGCCGAACTCCTGGTAAGCCGCCCACACGGTGATGCCCGTGCACGCCAGCAGCGTCAGGTACACCGCCACATACACCAGCGGCGAGACGATATGGTGGTCTGCGTGCTCTGGATCAATCAGGTTGCTGTGTTCGCTCATCGTTCACTCCGGTGCTGTTGGTCTGGTTCGTGTTCCGTTTCAGGTTCCTGCCGATTATCCGTGCCGATTAATCAGGTACAGCAGCGGGAACAGGAATATCCACACAATATCGACAAAGTGCCAGTACAAGCCGAAATTTTCTATCGGCATGACGTAGCCGTTTGTGTATTTCCCCTTGGCCGCTCCGTACGTATAGAAAACCAGCAGGCCGATTCCGATAATCATGTGCAGCGCGTGCATGCCGGTCATCGCAAAGTAGAGGAAGAAGAACATTTCCGTCTGCTGCGCTATATCCTGCGGCAACGCCTTGGCGCCTTCCAGCTCCGTAGTGCCGTTGGCGTTCTTCAGCGGGTGCATAAACTCTTCAATGCTGTAGCGGATACCGGGGATGTGCTTGTGCTCCCACTTTTCCTTGTACTCGAAATACTTCACGCCAAGGAAGGCGCAGCCGAAGATGTTGGTCAGGATCAGGAAGAGCACCAACAGATTGCGCTTGCGAACTTCCGCCGCCCACACACCCAGGGCCATGAAGAAGCCAGAGGTGATCAGGATGGCAGTGTTCGCCGTGCCCATGGGGATGCTCAGCTGACGGCTGGCTTCCACAAATGCCGGGTTGTACCAGTTGCGGTACAGCAGGTAGGCGAAAAACATTCCGCCGAAGAACATGATTTCCGTCAGCAGAAATACCCACATGCCCAGGCTCGCGGCCTCGCGCTGCTGCCCTTCGGTTTCGAAGTGGTGGCGCTGGTACGACGGGTGTGCGTGATGTTCGGCGGCGTTTGCCGCACCGGTTGCAATTGCCTGGCTATCCAACGCTGGTCACCTCGCGATGTGTCTTGTGGGCCAACCACTCGTAGTCATACGCATCGTGGTCAACAATCGGAATTTCTGTAAAGTTTTCAGTCAGCGGCGGCGACTGTGTCTGCCATTCCAGACCCGTTGCCTGCCACGGATTGTCGCCGGCAATCTTGCCGTATTTCAGCGACCACACCAGATAAATCATCGGCAGCATGTAGCCGATACCCAGTACCGTTGCGCCCGCAGTAGAGAGCACGTTCAGCACCTGAAACTCCGGCGGATACGCGTGGTAGCGGCGCGGCATGCCCATGTAGCCGAGCATGAACTGCGGCAGGAAGGTCAGGTTGAAACCGACAAACGCAATCACTGCGGCCAGTTTAGAAATGGATTCCGGATACATTCGTCCGGTCATCTTCGGCCACCAGAAATGGATGGCTGCCAGATATCCCATCAGCGCGCCGCCCACCATCACAAAGTGGAAGTGTGCCACGATGAAGTACGTTTCCGTCAGATGAATGTCAGTTCCCATCACGCCAAGGAAGACGCCCGTCAGTCCACCGATGGTGAACAGGCCGATGAAGCCGAAGGCATACAGCATCGGCGTCTCAAAGGTGATGGAGCCCTTGTACATCGTGAAGGTCCAGTTGAAAATTTTGATGGCCGAGGGCACGGCAACCAGCATCGTCAGCAGGCTGAAGACCAGCGCCGAGTAGTTGGAGATGCCCATGATGAACATGTGGTGCGCCCAGACAAAGAATCCGAAGACCGCAATCGCCACCGAAGAGAATGCCACCGCCGTATAGCCGAAGACACGCTTGCGGCTGAAGGTGCTCATCACTTCCGAGATGATGCCCATCGGCGGAAGAATCATGATGTACACCGCCGGGTGTGAATAGAACCAGAACAAGTGCTGGAAGAGAATCGGATCGCCGCCCTTGGCCGGGTCAAAAACTCCGATGCCAATGGTGCGCTCCAGTGCCACCAACACGATTGCGATGGCCACCACCGGCGTTCCCAGAATCATCTGGATGCTGGCCGCGTAGTGCGCCCATACAAACAGCGGCAGGCGGAACCAGGTCAGGCCCGGCGCGCGCATGCGGTGGATGGTCACGATGAAGTTCAGCCCGGTAAAGATGGAACTGAATCCCGCGACAAACGCACCCAGACCGGCAGAGATAACGTTGGTGTTGACGTAGTGCGTGCTCAGCGGAGTGGTAAAGGTCCAGCCCGTGTCCACGCCGCCGAAGATAATCGTGCCCAGCATCAGGCAGCCGGCCACCATGTACAGGTACCAGCTCAGCAGGTTCACCTTGGGGAAGGCCAGGTCCTTCGCGCCAATCATCATCGGGATAAGAAAATTACCGAAGATGGCCGGCACTGCAGGCACCAGGAACAGGAACACCATGATGAGACCGTGTGCTGTGAACACCTTGTTATAGGT
>CAIZGA010000650.1 GCA_903932385.1 uncultured Acidobacteriota bacterium | reverse complement strand
GTTCATTTCCAATGCGGCGCGGCCGACGTTTTCAGAGTGCTCCAGCTGGAAATGCTCCTTCATCTGCATGTCCGCCAGTGCATGGCGACGTTTGTTGTCGCGTTCGGAAATGCTGAAGATGATGAAGAATACTGCGGCGAAGATGATGCCGCTGACTGTGGCCACGGACTTGGTGAACAGGTTCACGATGGCTGTGGTGGCCAATACCAGAAATACAGAGAACAGGCCGATGGGCGCTTCAAATTTGCCGATGCGAAGGTTGACAGGAACTTTCCAGCCACGTTCGCCGTGGTATTTCCAGCGCAAAACCAGCATGGCCAGAGAGTTGAAAGTAAAGCTCCAGATAACGCCGAAGGCGTAGGCCTCACCCAGCATCAGCACATTGCCGCGCGTAAGGATGATGGTCAACATCTGCAACCCGGCCACCAGATTCACAATGCGATAGCTGGTGCCGTAACGGTGCTGCGGCTTGCGGAACCAGTCGGAGAGCACGCCGTCTTCGGCCACGCGCATCAACACGCCGGTGGAACCCACAATGGCCGTGTTGACCGCGCCGGCCAGAATCAGAAAGCCGACAATCACAACAAATATGCTGAAGCCAAAGCGCAGTGTGAACGGTCCCACCATGTGCATCGCCATCGCGGAGATTAGGTTGTCATGGTATTCGCTCAGTGGCACGTTGTCGTGATTCATCAGCATGGCGCCCAGCATGGTGCCGATACCGGTAAAGATAAAGCTGTAGATAGCAATAACAATCGCTGCGCGCTTCAGGTTCTTCAGCTTGGGATGTTCAATTTCACGGTTGACCTGAGCGAGTGATTCCTCGCCGCTCATGGCAAGTACAGAGTGGCCAAAGGCCATCAGAATGCCGAAGAGACCGAAGGATACGGCCAATGGCGTATGTTTGAGGAACCCGAAGGATCCAGGTTCGGTCAGGCTGGCCGGGTTGCCGAGGTTGAAGTGCAGGTTACTTGGAATGGGCAGCGGGGGCAGCACGGCTCCCTTGACCAGAGCGGAGTAGATTCCCCATCCCAGCAGGATGACGACCATCACGGTGGTAACCTGCATTACCTTCAGGGCCTTGTCGCTGGATTCCTCAATGCCCTTGATGTTCTGCCACCAGTAGTAGATGGTGACGCCGGCGGCAATCCAGGCTGCGGTCGCATCCATCGGCAGTTGGATGGAATTGATGGAGCTGAACCAGTTGTTCTGGTGCGCGATGACAAGGAACTGGTTCGCGAGTCCCGTGATGTACTGTCCCGCAGATACGCCGGAGATGGGCCCGGTAAGAACGTAATCGAACATCAGTGCAGAAACGCTCAGCTTGGCAAAGGTTCCGCCGAGTGCTTCTTTCACAATGCGATAGACGCCGCCACGGGTGAACATCGAGCAACTCTCGACATAGACCGCGCGCACCGCAAACGAAAATAGCATAACGCCGAGAATGAACCACGGCGCTGACTTGCCGATGGCGTCTTCCGCGATGCCACCCGCATAGAAAGCCGAGGAACCAAGATCATTGAGAACGATGGCAGCAGCACGCCAGAAAGAAATGAACGTCAGCATCACAGAAGATGCAACGACGAGGCGTACCCGGTTGGGGAGTTGCGGAGCGGTGTAGGTTTGCTTCGAATTCATGTAGCGATCGTTATCTTCTGAGTACGGAGTCTGATTACAGTTTCGTGCTGAATGGCATGGTTGTTGAGCGACTACACCCGGTGGGTGTTGGCTGTGCCGCCCGTCCGATGCTGCAACGGGTTGCATCGTACCGGGACGCGCATCGGCGCGACCGGCAGAGGCCTAGTCGCCGAAAAGTTCCTTCAAATCCTCAATAAAACTGATGATGACCACCAGGGATGAGCCGACAATGCCGATCATAAACAGGATGGTAAGAATTTTAGCGGCCAGAAGAATTAATGCTGTCATACGTGCCCTTGGGCTTTCCTCAACCCGCCTGATTGATCCTGCAGCGGGAATTCCTTACAAACAGCACCAAGTGTACATGAGATGTTGATAAATTCCTTACGACATTTCATGAGCGGCGATGCCAACGCGGTGATAGACTCGCCGCCATGCGCGGTATTCCGGGAAAAGTATGGCTGCTGGGGATTTCATCGGCCCTGCTGCAATTGCTGCCGTTCCCCTTTGCCGGGCCGTTGCCACTCTGGCGCACCCCCTTTGCATGGATCTGTCTGGTACCGCTGCTCGCGTGCCTGCACCTGACGGCATCCGACGGCAAACCCTTGAACTGGCGGCAGTTCGCCCTGCTGGGATGGGTGAATGGAACCCTCTGGTGGGCCATCCACTGCTACTGGGTTTACACAACTTTCAGTCTCTATGGCGGGGCATCGCCGCTGGCCGGTGCGGGGATACAAATCCTGCTGGCGGGAATTCTGGGCTTCAACTGCGCCGCGTTTCTAGTGCTGCTAATGCTGACCGACCGGCTCTGCCGCCGCA
Source organism: uncultured Acidobacteriota bacterium (assembly GCA_903932385.1). Lineage (GTDB taxonomy): Bacteria > Acidobacteriota > Terriglobia > Terriglobales > Acidobacteriaceae > CAIZGA01. The sequence goes on along the minus strand of CAIZGA010000650.1, from coordinate 4,809 downwards.
GTGTCTGGGTGATGCCGCTGGCGGCGGCGTTGATCTGGGTGGCCGTGGAAGTCTTCCGGGCGCACATTCTTGGCGTGCCGTGGGACCAATTGGGCGCGAGCCAGGTCGACAATCCTCTACTGATGCATCTGCCGCCGTGGACCGGCGTCTATGGCGTGTCGTTCCTCATCGTGCTGGTCAATGGTTTGCTGGCGCAGATACTTTCTAAATCAGGATGGAAGCCGCGGTTGGGTATGGCCTTGGCGGGCGTAGCCATAGCCGTGGCCGTGCAGCCGTGGCCGGCCTACCATCTTGCTGCACTGCCAGACGACGCCTCAGCCAGCGCCGTGCTGCTGCAGGAAAACCTGGAAGTTGGTGCCGCGCGTCCGGCCATGACGCTCGACCAGATGATGGGTCTGTTCACGCAACTCAGCGAGTCGCCGGCCAGCACGGTGTTGCACGGCATCCCCGGCCTGCCGCAGACACAACCCGCTCCCGCCACTCTCGTACCGCCGGCGTTGATTGTCTGGCCGGAGTCGCCTGCGCCATTTTTTTCGAGCGACACAAATTTCCGCCACTGGCTTTCCGCTCTTGCTACCGATGCGAATGCAGCGCTGGTTATCGGCGACGTAGGCGTGGATGCTGCGCCGGACCTGCCGCGCGGCTACCGTGTCTATAACTCGGCCAGCTTCGTTTCGCCCGAGGGCAATTTCGTCGGCCGCTATGACAAAATCCATCTGGTGCCGTTTGGCGAATACGTGCCCTTCCGCGAGCAGCTGTTTTTTGTGAAGTCACTGACCGCGCAGTTGACCGACAGCGACCGTGGCCGCGAACGCAATCTCTTCCTCACCGGCGGCCACAAGTACGGTACGTTCATCTGCTATGAAGCGGCCTTTGCCGATGAAGTCCGCATCTTTGCCAAGGAGGGCGCTGATGTGCTGGTCACGATTTCCGATGATGGCTGGTACGGCGACTCCGGTGCGCCTTGGGAACATCTGAACCTGGCGCGGCTGCGCGCAATTGAGAACCACCGCTGGCTGCTGCGTTCCACTGACACCGGCATCACAGCAGCGATTGACCCCGCAGGCCGCGTTCGCGAGTCCGCCCCGCGCCACATTCGCACAGCGATTGAAGTCCGCTTTGGCTACGAGCAGGGAACTACTTTCTACACACGACACGGTGATGTTTTTGCGTACGGCTGCGCAATCGGTGCTGGATTGATGCTGCTGATTGGCGGCGTGTTCGCCATTATGCGTAGCGGAACGACATCATAAAGCCGTTGTCCATGTGGTCTTGCTGGTGGCAGTGGAAGAGCGTGCGGCCGACTGATGCCGGGTCAGGATGATTGGCGACAAACTCCACCATGCTGGTGCTCTTGGCGGGGATTAGCAAGACATCTTTCATCAGGTGTCGTCCTAAATTTTCATCGCCGATGCTAACAACTTCAAACGTATGTCGATGCAGGTGGATGGGATGATTATCGCTGCTGAGATTTTTCATTACCAGACGATAGCGGCGTCCGGCCTGCAGCACTGGTTCTTCGGTATTCGGGTAACTCTTGCCGTTGATGGTCCACTGCTCGGGGCTGCCATGTCCGCGAAATTTTGAATTAAACTCCAGCGGAATTTCGATGGCCACATCATTTTCACGAAGCGCCTGCTTGAAGTCGTACGGCTGCGCAAAGTGCGAGTGGTCCCACTCGTAATTCTTCGGCTGCACCCACTTCGGCCCTCCAGTGGCACCCGCATATTCCACCACCATGCCCATGCCCGCCGCTTGCACCTTCGGCTGCAACTCGCCCAGCACCCACACGCCCGGCGCATTCAACTCCACCAGCGCAGAGATGCGTTCCCCCGGCGCCAGCCGCAACGCATCCACCGTGGCCTGCACCGGCACGGGGTTGCCGTCGAGTGCCAACACTTTGAATCGGTGGCCGGGCAGCGCCAGCCAGTGCACCTCCGTCGGGCTGGAGTTGAGCACATGCAGCAGCACTCGCTGGCCGACCTTCACACGCAGCGGTTCGCCGTGACCCAGCATCTTTCCGTTGATGGTGGAAAAATCGTACACCGGCATTACTGCGCCATCGTCGGAGGCCATCATGTAGCCGGCCCAGTCATGCAGGGCAAGAAAAAATTCCTGATCAAAAGTTGCCAGCGGTTCGGCACCGTCAATCATCAGGAAGCCATGTTGCGCACCGTATTGCGCCTTGCGCAGATTTTTCCCCGCAAAAGTGTGCGTATGGTACCAGCGAAAACCGGCGGGCTCCGGAGTGAAGGTGTAACGCACCGTTGCTCCCGGCGCAATCATCGGCGTGCCTTCTTCCATCGCGCCGTCGACTGCTGTAGGCAGATAGAGCCCGTGGCAATGCACCAGTTCCGGATCACTCGAGCGATTGCGAATCTCCAGCGTAACCGGTTTGCCTTCGCGCATTCGAAGCAATGGGCCGGGTGCCTGGCCGTTGTAGGCCACGGTCTGCACGCGATGCTTCGGTGAAGCTTCCAACGTGTACGGCGCAATCTCCAGCGTGTAATCGGCGGGAGCTGCTTGCGCGGCAACCGGTAATGCCTGCGCCGCAGCAGCCAGGCCAGCCAGATGCACGAACTCTCTACGCGTGACGCTCATCGTTGATGAATTCTATCGTGCCTGTCAGTGGGATGGCTGATGCGGGTGCGGCCAATCTCGCATAAAATCAAACATATGTTGAGTGATCTGGAATTCGCATACTCCCCGGTCCGCGAGAAAGTGCGCGACCTGCGGGAGTATCTTTGACGCACCTCGTCTGCAGCGAGAACTAGCTGACATTGAAGTGAAAGTTGCCGACCCCGCGTTGTGGTCCGACCCCGCGCGTTCGCAGCCGTTGATGCGCGAGCGCAAGCGGTTGGAATCTGCGCTGGCTGACGACGCTGACCTTGCGCGTCGCACCGAAGACATCGACGCCTATTTTGATCTGGCTCGTGAAGGTGAAAATGTTGAGGCGGAACTCGGTACCGCCATCAACGAACTGACCGTGCTGGCAGAGAAGATGGACCTGAAAACCATGCTCTCCGGCGATACCGATGCGCTGAACGCCATCGTCAGCGTGCACCCGGGCGCAGGTGGAACCGAATCGCAGGACTGGGCCGAGATGCTGATGCGCATGTATCTGCGCTGGGCCGAGCGGCAGGGATTCAAAACAGAAATCAACGAACTGCAGGATGGCGAAGAGGCCGGCATCAAATCAGCAACGTTCACCATCACCGGCGAATACGCCTTTGGTCTGCTCTCCGGCGAAACCGGCGTGCATCGGCTGGTGCGCATCTCACCGTTTGATCAGGCAAAGCGACGCCACACTTCGTTTGCCAGCGTATATGTCTCGCCGGAAATTGACGACTCCATTGTTGTCGACATCAAGCCGGACGAACTGCGCATCGACACCTATCGCAGCGGCGGCAAAGGCGGACAGCACGTCAACACGACAGACTCCGCCGTGCGCATCACGCACATACCCACGGGCATTGTTGCTGCCTGCCAGAACGAACGCTCGCAGCATAAGAACAAAGACAAAGCGATGAAGATGCTGCGTTCGCGCATCTATGAATTTGAGTTGGAGAAAAAACGCGCCGTCACCAAGAAGCTGGAAGACTCCAAACTTGAAATCAATTTCGGTTCGCAGATTCGCAGCTACGTGTTGCAGCCGTACCGCATGGCCAAGGACCTGCGCACCCGAGTGGAAGTGGGCGATGTGGACCGCGTGATTGACGGCGATTTGGAGCCGTTTATTCGCGGCTACCTGAAGGCGCGGCGAGAGGGCGCATTGCAAAGCCCGCTGGCCGAAGACGATGATGTTTAGGCACTCACTATGAATGAACCGCAACTCATTCACGACTTGCTGGCACACGCGCGCACCATTGCCGTCGTCGGCATCAGCGAAGACGCACGGAAGCCGAGCCACTATGTCTCGCGCTACATGCAGCAGGCGGGCTATCGCATCCTGCCGGTGAATCCCTCGGTGACAGAAGTGCTGGGCGAAAGATGCTACGCCAGCTTGAGTGAGTTGCCCGCGCCGCCCGACATCGTGAATGTTTTTCGTCTACCGAAATTTATTCCCGCCATTGTGGATGAGATGATGGCGCTGCGCCACAGCGGCGGCGGTTGGGACCGCCTGTGGGTGCAACTTGGTATTGTGAATGAAGCGGCAGCAGCGCAGGCCGAGGCCGCAGGCATCCAGGTAGTGATGAACCGATGCATACTGGTGGAGCATCAAAAGCTCGTGCAGGAGCTGACCCGCAAATGAAAAAATTATCCCTGAAGAAATTTCTAATCGCCGCGTTTTGCGCTGTGGCATTTTCCACGGCATCCGCACGCGCAGCCGGCACGGCATTGAACACCTACGGCAACGGTACGCCCGGCCCGGTAAAAGCCGACCACCTGACGGTGGAGCTGATCGTTCCCCCACCAGGTTGGGACAACCGGTTGGAAATTAATGCCGGACTCGAATTTAAGATGGAAAAAGGCTGGCATGTTTATTGGTCAAATTCAGGGGATGCTGGCCAGCCGCCGAGTATTACCTGGAAAAAATTGCCGAACGGCGTCACTGCCGGCGCAATGCAATTTCCAATTCCAAAGCGGCTTGCACTGGGTCCACTGGAAGATTTCGGTTATGAAGATAAAGTAGTTTTTCCTATAAGGCTGACAATTGCACCGCATGTTGCGCCTGACAATCGAGATATTGTCACAGCGGTTGCAAGCTGGTTGGTTTGCCGTGAAGTGTGTATCCCCGGAAAAGCACTGCTTGGGTCTTATCTGACAACTTTTCCGCTAAAAGATTTAGTGCCTTCAGAGGTTGAACTT
>CAIZGA010000649.1 GCA_903932385.1 uncultured Acidobacteriota bacterium | reverse complement strand
GGCTGGCGCCGGTGCAGGTGGCGCGACTTCTTCCGCATCGTCGTCATCCTCGTCCGCAGCCATCTCGGCTTCTGCGGCAGAGGCGACAACGACGTTCGGAATCGCCGGGTCGTCTTCAATCGATTTGCCGGCGGGAGATTTGTACTTGGCCACGGCCATCAGTAGTGCACTGCCGTCGGGCATCTCAATCAACTTCAATTCAGAGGCTTCGCCAAAGCTGCGTTCGCCCACGCCATCGGCGCGATGATTTTCAATCAGCGCATCGGCAACAATTTCCGCAGCGCCTTCGGTGCCATTGTTCAACAGCAGCACCAGCGGCACGGCGGGAGCGATGGCCTTGGCTGCGTCTGCCGTGTAGGTCTCGCGCGGCAGGGTCTGGCTATCGACCGAGGCGATGGTGCCCTTGTCGAGGAAGAAGTTGGCCAGGCGAACAGCTTCATGCATGTCGCCGCCGGTCACGTCGCGCAGGTCCAGCAGCACTTTGCGCGGAGTTCCCTTCTGCTCTGCCTTCAACTTCTGTTCAATCTGCGAAACCTGATCGCGGCCGATGGTGCCGGGCTTGAGGTAGAGCACCGAACCATTGTCGTACTGATCGTCTGCGATGGCGGCGGTGGTTTGCACGGCGCGGGCCAGCGAGAGCACCTGCGGCTTGGTGGTGCCGGGCTTTACGACAGAGAGTGCAACCGATGTGCCGGCCTTGCCGACCAGCATGGCGCGAATCAGCGAGAGCGGAACCTCATGCGTGCTTTGTTTTTCAATTTCAACGATGACGTCGCCGTCCACGATGCCGGCTTTGTCGGCGGCGCTCTGTGGTTGCACTGCAACAATGGTGGCGTAGCCGTAGCGCTTGGCCACGGTGAGTCCAACGGATGCCGAACCCTCGGCGAGGTGCTTCTTATATTCGGTGTACTGCTGCGGAGACATGTAGCTGGATTCAGAATCGAGCGACTCCAGCAGGCCGCGCAGGGCTCCATTGGTCACCACGTCCAGCTTGGGGTCCACCACATAGTCAGACTGAATGTGGCCCAGCACCTGCCGGTAGACATCAATCTGCGTGTACGCGCCTGCGCCCTTGCTGTCTGTATCCGCCGCGTGTACGCCGTGGATGCCGAGACCGCCGGCCAGCAGCGCAAAGGTGACGAGAACGGAAATTGTCAGCAGAGAAATCTTCAGCGGCTTGGGCATGGTGGATGTGGGACCCTTCTAAACTCCCTGTGCTGTTGGACGTTGCAAACAGGGGAAAGTATGGAGTCATGATACTCCCTGCAGGCGGGAAAGGCATACGGTAGCGGGTGGGGAGGAAGATTTTGAAGGTGGAAATCGTACATGGTGGCGGTGACTGGAATCGAACCAGTGACCTACGGGTTATGAGTCCGTCGCTCTAACCATCTGAGCTACACCGCCAACGGGAAAAACAGAGAGGAATGAATCCGCCAGCGAGCACCGTGCGGCTTTCGCCCAAAGTCTATGATACGAACCGCGTGGAAGGAGTGTCAAACCTGACCGGCTGCAATAGTATGGAGAGGATGAGTTCGAGCGAGAAAAAACCGATGGCAGAACGCGTCGTCGCGGTGATTCCGGCGCGGCTGGCCAGCACGCGACTGCCGCGCAAAGTGCTGCGTAGCATCAACGGGCGGCCGATGCTGGCCTGGGTGGTGGAAGCAGCGCGCGCCTGTCCGCAGTTGGACGATGTGTTGGTGGCGACTGACTCCGAAGAAGTGATGGCGGCGTGCGAAGCGAATGGCTGGCCCTGCCGCATGACGTCAACAACCTTGCAGAGTGGAACCGACCGCGTGCATGCTGTGGCGATGGAACTCGAAGCCGGCATCTACGTGAACGTGCAGGGTGATGAACCGATGCTGCGGCATGAACACATCACCGCGCTGCTGGCCCCGTTTGCCGATGCCGTCACGCAGGTCTCCACGTTGCGGGTGAAATGCTCCCCAGAGAACATCCATAATCCAAATGCAGTGAAAGTGGTTTGCGATGCACGCGGCCGCGCGCTGTATTTTTCACGCGCAACGATTCCCTACAATCGCGACACGGTGGCTGCGGAGTAT
>CAIZGA010000648.1 GCA_903932385.1 uncultured Acidobacteriota bacterium | reverse complement strand
CCGCCGCTGTGGCCCGTCAGATAAACATCCGGTGTGCTGCCCGGAACTGCGGCGCGCAGAGTTGTGACCATGTTGGCAATCAACGCAGAGTTGTTTGGATTTGCTGCGCGCCATGCCGGCCAACTCTTCTGTGTGTTTTCCAGATAGACAAGCACAAGGTTGTGACCAGGGTTTGCCGCGCGCAGCAGGCGCATCTGTGCGCCGATGTGTTGAATGTCGAAATGCCAATCATCTCCCGGTGCGAGAAACTTTCCGATGGTCTGCTCGGTGGTATTGCCGTTTGGAAGCGCGTAGACAATCAGCGTAGTTGGCTGCAGCGGATGAAAGTCGCGCACTGGCGGAGCCACCATTGTTGCGGTAACACCGGGATCGAACTTGTACACGCGAACCTGTTCGCGGAATTCACCGGTGACGGTGAAGCCTTCAATGCTGTCTGCGTTTGCTGCAGAGACGCACAAGACAAAACCGATTGCCAGAAGAAGAACTCTATATGGTTTACGAAACATAAGCCTGTATACAACGTAAAACTAAAAGGCACAAGAAAAACTGTGAGGCATGATTCAGAGGATGCATCCTGCGTATGGGTATATTGAGCATCAGAAAAGAGACTACAAAAAAGAAACTGGATTGCCGGTTGAAATTGCCGGCAATCCAATTGTGATTCTAATGCTGCATTGATACTTACTTCGGTGTCACACGGTAGATGCCGCCAACTTTAGCATCCTCAAGCATCCACAACGCGCCATCGGGAGCGACTTCCACATCGCGCATACGGTGGCCGACATCCCAACGCTCGGCAGGTTTTGCGCCGCCTTTGCCGTCGAAGATAATGCGGTTGAGTGATTTGGTGGAGAGGCCGGTGATCAGTCCAGAACCCTTCCACTGCGGAAACATTTTTCCGTTATAGAAGATAAAATTGCCGGGCGCGATAACAGGCGTCCAGTAGATGACGGGCTTGGTCAAGTCGGGGCGTGTGTCAGGGCTGGGAATCGGCACGCCGTTGTAGTTGGTGGCGTAAGAAGCGAGCGGCCATCCATAATTCTTTCCGGGTTCGATTAGGTTCAACTCATCGCCACCCTTCGGGCCATGCTCGACTTCCCATAACTGGCCGTTCGGTGCGAAGGCCAGGCCATAGGGTGTGCGATGTCCGCTGCTCCAGGTTTCTGCGGGAGTCAGATTCGGTCCGGGGAATGTGTATGTCCGCACGACGGGTGCCGATTTTGCCGCTTCAGTATCTGCAGGCGGATCAATCACAGGTACAGTTTGCGTACCTGCTTGTCCGGCCATTGGATTTCCCTTCGCAGGCTTGCCGTCGAGTGTCAGCCGCAGAATTTTTCCCAACGGCTGGTTCGGGTCCTGCGCCGGCGTCATACGTTGACGATCGCCAACGGTGAGGAAGAGATATTTGCCATCCGGAGAAAAGGCAACTTGCGCGCCAAACTGTCCGCCATTGCCACGTTCACCATCGCGCCAGATGACGGTGAGATTTTCGAGGCTTGCCGAATCATGACCGATAGCAAGCCGCGCCCGCGCCAGAGCGAGGCTCGAGCCGCCATCGCCAGGCTCCGAGTAGGTGAGATAAACACTGTGGTCTTTGGCGTAATGCGGAGAGAGATAGACGCCGAGCATGCCGCCTTGTCCGCGATAAAGAACAGCAGGAACATTGGTGACCGGCTTCTTGGCGCCTTGCTGCGTGACCAGCCACAGAGCGCCTACCTTTTCGGTAATCAGCATGCGTCCATCCGGCAGAAACGCAATGCGCCAAGGATACGTAAGAGTTGTTACCTGCACCATGTTGAATGGCACGCTGGCTTCAGGCTGCTTCTCGCCGGCATTAATCTGCGCATATGAGTGGCTGGTCGCCAGAGCCAGGAAGAGCCCAGCGATTACTAGCTTTTTCATCTCGATTTTTCCTCGAACCGTATGGATGCATACGGAAGTTGCTGACTTTCTCAGGTCTTGATTCTGGATGACTTTACTAACCAGAAACTTTCGTGGGCATGGAGTTGAAATTGCATGGCAGAAAGCGATAGCCATGTAGTTAAGCATACAACGATGTGTTGCTGCGGTTTCCGCCTGCCGTGCATGCGAGTCGGTAAATGTTTGCTACATGGCAGGCTTTAAACGTTGCGGCTGGCAGTTATAAAAACTGCCAGCCGATATAACGGTTTTGAGAATCGCTGTGCAAGAATTTATGACGTTTACAAAACCATAATTTGATCCGTGCATAGTATGGCGGCTTGCCCTGCACGAATATGCCACGGTGGCATATGCAGCAGGCTTTCTCCGTGGACCTTGATGTAGCGTACCCTGACCCCCGGCCCCAACTTTGCCGGGAAAGACATCACCGGAATTTTGGCGATATCTGGATTCACTTTTGGATTCGGATCATGCGGATTGGCAATCTTGATTTCATCGCTATAGGTCGTACCGTCAGCGGATGTGGCATAACTGACGTAGGTGGGCAGCACCCAGAAGTTCCAGTCGGGCTGGGCCTGTGAATTCAGGAAATCCATGTTAATGGATTGGATGTCCATGACTTCTCCCAGGTCGAGAATGAAGTCCATGTGCTGGCCCTTGTACGCAATCCAATTTGCATCCGGGGCGCTCCAGGACTCCCACGACCCGAAAAGGCCGTCGGTGTGTTTCTGCGCTGCAACCGCTCCGCCTACGGGAAGTGTGATTGGTGTAATTTTCTTCGCGAAGGACTTGGCGGTTTGCATCTGCTCAATCTTTGTGAAGACGCGGTTATAGGACGCCTGATAATCATCCGGCGTGGTGGTTCTTTCGCGAACCCGCGTCACTCCGTCTTCTTTGCATCCTTTGACGAATTCGGCGACGTGCGATTTCATCTCCGGCTTTACGTAGACCTTGCCGTCTGCGTTATGCGCGAACATGCTGCGCGGCGTATCCACTTCATTGCGGCCAATCTGAATCTGCGCATACAAGATTGGCAAGCGAGCGATCTTTACTCGCGCCAGCAATTGCGGATTCTTTGCCACGGCATTTTCTGCCTGATCAAACAAACCGCTGTATACCTTCAGCATGTCTTCTGAAAGATAAGAATTCTTCGCATCTTCCGGGCTGCCGAAAATATTCAGTTTGAATCCGGTACTGATCATCGACTCACGCATCTTGTCGATGTATTGACGGATGAATGGCGCAGCGTCGCCGTAGAAGCCCTGCAGATAATCATTGATGATGACGTTGTCATCTGCATTCGGATCCCACATCAGCTCGCTGAGCAGATAGGCTCTCAGTCCGGCCATCTCACCGCCAGACTGGCCGTTCGCCTGCATGAACAGTGAATTTACATGATGGTCGGTATAGAACTTGATGTTCGGTTTAATGGTGTGGAGATTGGGGAACGGGCTGACGAGATTGCTGAACTGGATGTTGTAGTCCCAGATAAGGATGTTGCCGGAGAGTTTTCCCCAGTTGATAAGGTCGCTGGAAAATTTTGGGTCCGTCTCATACACAGGCCCCTGGCGGCTGCTTTCGATGTTGCACAGCATGATGTTGACGTTGGGTTCGGCGACGATGTTCTGCGGAGGCGTTCTTGTATACCAGTAGGCCAAGGTGGAAATAATCTTGTCAGGAAATTCTTTGGCCACACCGTTGACGAAATTCAGGATGGAGCCGCTGGGCACTCCACCATATTTTGCGTTAATCGCCATACATGGTTCGCAGTGGCAATACTGATCGTTATCGTTCTGGCTAACTGACCAATACGTGGCGCTCGGTCTGGCGGCAATTCTGTCTTTCAAAGTTGCAACCAGCACATCATGCACTTCCGGATTGGAAAGACAAAGCTGCGTACCCGGCAGTCGCGTGCCGTTGATGAGAGAAAAATATTCCGGATGCGTTTTGCCGTATTTATCCGGAGAAACCAGTTCATTGAAAGTGTGTACAAACAATCCCCAATCGTTGCGTGAAGAGAGACTGTGCCAGTCCGTGTATTCCGGATTGCGAGTATCGGGATAGGATGTGGTGCGGTAGCGAATGATTGGCACAACGACTACGGGAGTCTTAGGAATGCTGACGGATGATACTTCGGGAACATGAATCGCGGTG
>CAIZGA010000647.1 GCA_903932385.1 uncultured Acidobacteriota bacterium | reverse complement strand
CGGCAGATGCAGGGGTTTGTGGACTACGTGCGGACGGAGATGCTTAGCCGGATGCAGCAGGGATCGGGGCCCGGGCTGGTGCCGATGCGCAGGCCGGTGATTGTGCCGCCGCGGGTGGAGATTCCCAAAGTGGTGACTCCGAAAGCGAAGACGATACCGGTGAAGGCTGCGAAGAAAAAATCGTAAGGGCGCAAGTCGTCTGCAAGGGGCGCGGGCATCGCGTAGACTAAGCGCGGACGATGCAAATACAAACAACAATTGGATGGGCACTACTGGGGTTGGGGCTGTTCGGGCTGCTGACTTCGACGGTGTTTCTTGGCCTGCTGGTGGTGGGGCTGCGGAAATTTTTGCGGGAGCGCGCGGCGATGGTGGCCGAGTGCGCGGCTGAAGTGTATCTGCCGGCGGTGAGTGTGATGAAGCCGCTGCATGGGGACGAGCCGGGACTCGAAGAAAATTTGCGGGGATTTTTTGAGCAGGATTACTCGGTGGACGGCGTGCCACAGTTTGAGTTGCTGTTCTGCGCGCGGAGTGAGGCGGACGCGGGGCTGCAGGTGGCGCAGCGGCTGGCGAAAGAATATCCGCAGGTGCCGGTGAAGATTTTGACAGCGGGCGGGCCGACGTGTGCGAATGCGAAAGTGCAGTCGCTGGAAGTGATGGAGTTGGCGGCGACGCATGGAATTTTTGTGATCAGCGACAGCGATGTGAAAGTGCGGCCGGAATATTTGCGCGAGGTGGTGAGTCCCTTCCGCGATGCGAAGGTGGGCGGGGTGACTTGTTTGTATCGCGGCGTGGCGCCCGGGTTGGGTGCGAAGGGCGGAAGTTTTTGGGCGCGGCTGGAAGGCGTGGGCATGTCGGTGGAGATGACAAGCGGGGTGGTCATCGCCAACTGGATGGAAGGCGTGCGGTTTTTGCTGGGGCCGACGATGGCGGTGCGACGCGATTGCGTGCGCGAGATGGGCGGGATGAAAACGCTGCGCGAATATTGTGCGGATGATTTTGTATTGGGCGACAGGATTGCGGCGAAGGGAGACACGCTGCTGCTGAGCGCGCACGTGATTGACCACATTATTTTGAACCACGGGCTGATGGATTCCATCAAGCACCAGGCGCGGTGGATGAAGAGCACGAGATTTTCCAGGCCGAAGGGACACTTTGGCACGGTGCTGACATTTGCGATGCCGTTCGGGTTGCTGGCGTTTGCGGGTGCGGCGATGCTGGGGCATTGGGCGGCGGCGGCGTGGCTGCTGGGGTTTGCGATTGCGGGGCGGATGCTGCAGGCGGCGCTGGTGGGTGCGCTGGTGGTGCGCGAATACAGTTTATGGCGGACGGTGCTGTTGTTTCCGCTGCGGGATTTGCTGGGCGCGCTGTATTGGGCGATGAGTTATTCGGGACGGAAGATTCTTTGGCGCGGGGAAGTGTATGAGCTTGAGGCCGAGGGTCGGATGAAAAAAGCAGGGAGTAGGGGCTAGGGATTCGGGGTCAGAAAATGCGACGGCAGTGCGTGCCTAGAT
>CAIZGA010000646.1 GCA_903932385.1 uncultured Acidobacteriota bacterium | reverse complement strand
TGCCTTGCCTCGCGACCTTCACGGACCCTTTGAACCTCTGGGTGGAAGCCACGCTGATGGGCGGGCCGGCTGGCCGCGACGAACTGGCCCCGGTGGTCGGCGTCCGCCGCGTCGTCAGCGCCGCGGAGGCGAATGTCACGCGGCTGCATGTCGTGTTCGCCTTCGCGCCCATAGGCGCGGTCGTTCAAGTCGCCGAGGCGGGCGCGGTCCATGCCGGTCATTGCCGTCAACCGCATGGCGAGTTCCGCCTGCCCCTCATGGTAGAAGAGGTTGGAGACGTGCAGCATCTTGCGGCTCTGCGTCGCAATCGCATCCACAATCACCGGATGGCTGTGGCCGAGCGCACTGACGCCCAGACCGCTCAGCATGTCCAGATAACGGTTGCCGTTCTCGTCCAACAGGTGGACACCGTTGCCCTCAGTAAACAGCACCGAGTTGCGTTCATAGGTATGCAGCAGCAGTTTCTGTTCTGCCGCCCGCACCGCATCCAGCTTGGGGAATTTGTTGGTCTGCGTCATGCCACCATCACCTCCGTTCCATCATTTACCCGCGTACTGCATAGGTCCGGCAGCACACTGGCTGCCTCTGCCGGCAGGATTCGTACTCGTTTCACTCCGTGCACCAGCGCATCGCGGCAGGCATTCAACTTCGGCAACATACCGCCGGAGATGATGGACGCTTTGGTGAGCGCGGGAATTTCATTCAGGCTCAGCCAGCGCATTACGTTGCCGTCTGCGCCTTTTACACCCGGTACATCGGTCAGGAAGACCAGCGCATCGGCACCGCAGGCCACCGCACAGGCACTGGCCATTTCATCGGCGTTGATGTTGTAGTACTCGCCGTCAAATCCCAATGCGATGGAGGAGATGACTGGAATCGCACCCATCTTCCAGATGGCTTCAAGCCATGCCGGGTTAGTGGAAGCAATCTCGCCGACAAATCCCAGGTCGGGATTGGTTTTCTTTTTGCGCGCGCGGAATACCTGGCCATCGCCGCCGGTCAGGCCCATCGCATCCTGCCCACGGGCCACCAGCGCCGCCACCAGCGACTTGTTCACGCGGCCAGCCAGCACCATCAGCGCGGCATCGCGAGTTTCCGCATCGGTGATGCGAAGACCGCTGACAAACTCACTCTTCTTGCCCAGTTGCGCCAGTGTCTTGGTCAGCTGAACGCCACCGCCATGCACCAGAGCCACCTGATTGCCGTCCTGCGCCAGGTCGGTTACCGCCTGTGCGCAGCGTTGCAGCAACTCAGGGTTTTCCAGGGCCGCGCCGCCAAGCTTTACGACGTACTTCATAGCAGGCCCTCCGATTCATTCCATCCGTACATTACATTCATGTTCTGCACTGCCTGTCCTGCCGCACCCTTCAATAAATTGTCCAGGCAGCTCACCATCACTACCCGTTTGCCGTCGCCGGCCACTTCTACGCCGATGTCACAGAAATTTGTCCGCACCACGTACTGGATCTGCGGCAGATGACTACCGGCGTGTCCGCCATGTCGCACCCGCACCATGGGACTGGTGGCATAGAAGTCACGCAGCAACGTTTCCAGTTCCTTGGTGGTGCCTTTGTTTTTCAACCGCAGATACATCGTCGATAGAATGCCGCGGGGAATCGGCAGCAGATGCGGCGTGAACTGAATCTGCGAATTCGTCAGGCCAAGTTGCTCCAACAATTCGCCGGTGTGTCTATGGCCGAAGATGGAATAGGCGGAGAGATTATCGGCCGCACTCATGAAGTGCGTCTTCGCAGTGGGAGCTTTACCCGCACCGCTCACACCGCTCTTCGAGTCACACACAATGCCGTGGTCCAAATCAACAAGACCGGCACGCACCAGCGGTGCCAGCGCAAGAATTATCGACGTGGAATAGCAGCCCGGATTGGCCACCAGCCGCGC
>CAIZGA010000645.1 GCA_903932385.1 uncultured Acidobacteriota bacterium | reverse complement strand
TTTGCGTGCACTGGCAGAAGATGTCGCACCGAACCTGGACGGTGTTGCGGAGATTGCCGGGTGAGTGAAGCTCACGCCAAACCGGCGGCAGCTGAAAAAGGCGTTGTCTATCTGGTGGGTGCCGGCCCAGGCGATCCAGAATTACTGACATTGAAAGCGATGCGTCTGCTGACGACCGCAGATGTGGTGATGCATGACGATCTGGTTGCTGATGCCGTTCTGGCGCAGGCCGGAGCGCATGCCGAAGTCACCAGCGTGGGCAAGCGCTGCAAGAATCGCCGTGTTACCCAGCAGCAAATCCACGAAATGATGATTGCAGCCGCGCGCCAGAACAAGAGCGTAGTACGGTTGAAGAGCGGCGACCCAATGGTCTTTGGCCGCGCCAGTGAAGAGATGGATGCGCTGGATGTGGCCGGAGTGCGCTATGAAATTGTGCCGGGCATAACGGCAGCGGCAGCAGCGGCCAGCGTGGTGCAGGCTTCGCTAAGCGATAGAAGAATTGCATCGAAGATTGTTTTGTTGACCGCACATCATGCATCGGACAAAGAGCCTGGGCAACCGCTGTGGCAGGGAACGCTGCCGAGTGATGCGACGCTGGCAATCTACATGCCGGGCAGCAAATATGCAGAGATGCAGGCAGAGTTATTGGCAGCCGGTATGCCGAGCACGACTCCATGCATTGCCGTCTCCTGCCTGGGCACGGCAGAAGAGCAGATTTGCGCGACCACGTTAGGCAAGTTTGCAGAGATGACGCCATTGCCCGCGCCGGTCGTGTTGCTGGTGGGCGAGGCAATGGCGAAGGCCATCAAATCCTAATCAATCACTTAATACAGTAGTGCCGCTTTGCGTTTTTCTGCGAAGGCATCGAGCGCGGGCTTCCAGCTATCGACGATGCTGCGCGGGTCTGTTCCGGCTTGCAGTGCAGTGACCGAAGCTGCGTTGACCAACAGGCGCTTGGTGCTGTCGAGCTTGAACTGCGTGGGATAGGCCTTGCCCATCGCGGCAACAATTTCCATTCCCATCTCCACGGAGTTCAACGCGTTGCGGTCCGTGATGACGGCGTGAATGCCGTGGCAGAGTTGTCCGGCGTAGGGGTAAGGTTTGTCGGGAGTAAATGTTGTTGCATCAAAATGCACACCGGGAATCTTGCGTGCGTTGAGTGTAGCGGCAAGAGCGGCACCATCCACCCACGGAGCGCCGACAATTTCAAACGGCGTGTCTGTTCCGCGGCCAAGCGAAACACTTGCAGTTTCCATCAACGCCAAGCCGGGGTAAAGAATTTCTTCATTCACGTTGCGAAGGTTGGGCGAAGGGTTCACCCACTTTTCCGCCGTCTCGTCAAAGTACATTCCACGCGTCCAGTTCTGCATTTTGATGACAGTGATGTGCGCGTTGAGAGATTGCGTCTGGTTGTCGTAGCGTGCCAGTTCGCCGAGCGTCATGCCGTGACGAATCGGCGTGGTGGTGTAGTCGGTGTAGCTCTGCGAGCCTGCATCGGCGACCGGGCCTTCCACTTTATTGCCGTTGATGGGGTCAGGCCGATCGAGGATGATGAGCTCGATACCGTATTTGGCAGCTGCTTCCACAAAATATCCAGTGACGGTTTCGTAGGTATAGAAGCGAACGCCGGCATCCTGCAGATCAATCACAACCGCATCAAGATCAGCGAGAGCTTCGGCACTGGGCCGCCGTGCAGCAGGTGTGGAGCCGTAAAGGCTGATGACCGGCAGACCGCTGGCCGTGTCCGTTGTGTTGGCAATCCCGGTGTGGTCTTCCACGCCGAGGATGCCATGTTCCGGCGAAAAAAGCTTTGTCAACGTGACGCCCGGAATTGCAGCGTGTGCATCCGCGTGAAGTACATCAATGGTGCGCTTGCCGGTGGCATCCAGACCGGTTTGATTCGTCAGCAAGCCCATGCGCAGGTGTCCACCATGTTGGGCGGCGAGTGCAGAGAGTTGCGCGAAGTGCGTCTGCTCCAGCACATCCACGCCGTTCAGTACAGCAGTAGGCGTCTCATACAGATGCATATCGTGCGCGGCGGCGGTGGCAACGGCTCCACGCAGCGGTGTGACGTTGGTTGCAGCGTGCGGGTGGACGCGGTTGGTCAGCAGCACGATGTAGGTGTCGCTGCCCGGGTCCATCCAGATAGATGTACCGGTGAAGCCGGTGTGGCCGAAGCTGCCGATGGGGAAGACTTTGCCGCGTGGGCCGGAGTAAGAAGAGTTGATGTCCCAGCCGAGGCCACGAGCAGAACGCATGCCTTCAGGTTGCTGCGGCGTAGTCATCAGTTTGAGCGATGCAGTTGTAAGCGGAAATTTGGATTTGCGACCTGCGAGCCGGTCAAGCAATGCCTGTGAATACGTAGCTGCATCGGCGGCAGACATGAAGACACCGGCGTGACCGGCAACTCCCCCCATGCGGTGCGAGGTGGGGTCATGCACGTAGCCGCGGATAATCGTCCCGGTTGAGTTGGGGCCGCCGTTGGTGTCGTACTCGGTGGGTGCGATGCGCGACATCCATTTGGCCGGCGGCAGAAAACGCGTCTCCTTTAGGCCTAGTGGTTTGATGATGTGTTCCATCGCGTAGACGTCTAACGTCTGGCCGGAGATTTTTTCTACCAGCGCGCCCAGCATGATGAAGTTGATATCGCTGTAGCGGAAGACCGTTCCCGGAGGCGACATCAGTTTGGAGTTGTAGGCACGGGTCAGCGCTTCCTGCTTGCCAGTCCAAGGAGTGGAGAGATCGAGGTCGGGCGGCAGGCCGGAGTAGTGCGTGTACAGCATGCGAATAGTGATTTTGTCCTTACCATTGACGCCGAATTCCGGTATGTATTTGGCGATGGGATCGTCGAGGCCGACCTTGCCCTGCTCAATCAACTGCATCACGCTCAGGGCCGTCATGGTGGGCTTGGTCAGCGAGGCCATGTCGAAGATAGTGTCCATCGTCATCGGCTCTACCGCGGGAATAAGCGCGCGATTGCCGTACGCCTGCTTGTACACTTCATGGCCGTCGTGGCCGATGATAAGCACCGCGCCGGGCATGATGTGATTTTCAATTGCTTTGTTGATGAGCACATCCACATCGCTGAAGTTGTAGTTTGCCTGCTGGCCCTGTACCGCTGCGCTAGAGATAAGCAGAAGAACAAACACCGTGACCACGGCACGAATATGTTGCTTTGTCATTAGACTCACTCCGTAACCCACGGCAAATGTTACCACTGAGCCGATAGGGACATACCAGGGATAGGCGATAACTGGAAGTACCATTCCGCCAATGTTGATGGGTGCGTGCTGCATCCACAGCGCGACATTGAGCGTGAAGCCGATAACCATGCCAACAATAGCGCCGGTTTCTGTAGCGCGTTTGGTCAGTGTGCCCAGCATGAAGACGCCGAGCATCGCGCCGAAAGCTACGCCGACAATTGACAAGCCGATTTCAACTACATGACCTCCGGAACGCGAGAGGATGGCGAGGCCGCAAAGCGCGAGCGACCAGAAGAGCGTGAAGATGCGCGCCGCAATGTTGTATTCGCGGTCAGTGGCCTGCGGGCGGATTCGCAAATAGAAATCCACCACACTGGTAGAGGATAGCGAATTGAGCGCAGCGCTGAGGTTGGACATTGCCGCGGCCAGCACCGCTGCCACCAGTAAGCCAGAGATACCCATCGGCATTTGCTGCACGATGAAGGTGGGGAAGATGCGATCAGTCGAGGCGAAGGTCTGCGGCTGCTGCTGATAGAAAACGTAGAGTCCGACGCCGGTGAGCAGGAACAATGAAAACTGGAAGAGGACAACGCCGCCGCTGGCCATCAGTGCAATGCGCGAGGAGCGCAGGTCCTTTGCGGCCAGCAGACGCTGCACCATCAGCTGGTCGGTGCCGTGGCTGGCCATGGTCAACATGCCGCCGCCGATGAGTCCGGCCCAGAAGGTGTAGGCGTTGGTCAGGCTGAAGGCAAAGTGCGTCACGTGGAATTTACCCAGCGGAGCAGCAACGGCAACAATCTGCGGCCAGCCGCCATGCACATGCGCGCCCAGCGTCAATAGGCCTGCGATGGTGCCGAGAATATACAACAGCATCTGCACCACATCGGTCCAGATGACAGCGTTCATGCCGCCTTCCAGCGTGTAGATAAAAGTTAGGATGCAGATGATGACAATGGAAAGAATGTCGCCGGCAATATGCAGCTCAGGCCCGTGGCCGAAGAATGGGCGGAAAACTACATCCGCACTAATGCCGATGGCCAGGCCGATGACGATGGAAACAGCGAAGACACGCACACCCTCTGCGGCGGCACGAACGATAAGAAACATACCGGCGGTCAGCTTGTGCAGATGCGGGCCAAAACGATGATCAATCAACTGATACGCAGTGAATAGCTCGCCCTGAAAATATCGCGGCAGAAAAAGTATGCAAATCATGGCGCGGCCAAGCAGGTAGCCGAAGACCAGTTGCAGAAATCCAAAGTCGCCCAGATAAGCCAGGCCGGGTACGCTGATGATGGTGAGTGTGCTGGTCTCCGCCGCGGCCGGTTGCCCGTGGACCGCGACCACCACGAATAACTGGCTGAGTATTGCCAGCGGGGCCAGCGGCACCGGGACCGG
>CAIZGA010000644.1 GCA_903932385.1 uncultured Acidobacteriota bacterium | reverse complement strand
TCATCTCGAACAGCATGCCGCCGGGGGAAAAGAATTGGTGCAGCGTAGGCAGCTTTTGCGGCTCGACTTGTGTCTCTGGCGATGGGGGCATGGTTGCAATCGGGTGCAGTTCCTATAATAGAGATTGCAGCGCCACACGACCTGCGGGAAGCCGGACATTTTGAAAAAGACCTCCGCAACACGATTGAATACAACCAACAGGCATGGAGCAACGCCAACGGGAACAACGTTGCCGTTGGTTGCCATCTGCGGACGGCCGAACGTTGGCAAGAGCACGCTCTTCAACCGACTGACAGGCAGCCGCCGCTCCATAGTGGGCGATGAGCCCGGCATCACGCGCGACCGCATTTACGGCGACGTGGAGTGGATGGGACGACGCTTCCGTCTGGTGGATACCGGCGGCATTGTGCCGGATGATGCGGCATTGATTCCGGCGGAAATTTTTCGTCAGGCGCGGGTGGCGTTGGAAGATGCCTCTGCGGTGGTGATGGTAGTGGATGGCCGCACTGAGCTGGCGTCATCGGACCTGGAACTGGCGCGGCTTTTGCAACGCATCGGCAAGCCGCTGTTTCTCGCGGTAAATAAAATTGACGCGCCGCAACTGGCCGCAGGCGCGCAGGAATACCACCGACTTGGGTTGAAGAACCTGTATGCGATTTCTGCCGAGCATGGCAGCGGCATTGGCGACCTGCTGGATGCGGTCTTCGATGCGCTGCCGGAACAGACGCCCGGTGAAGAAGAAAATTCAGGTGCGCTTGAGGAAGCCTCGGAAACCCCCGAAGGCGAAGCAGGCCTGCTGCGCACGCATGGCGAATTTGACCAGCGTGAGACGAAGGTGGCCATCATCGGTCGGCCGAACGTGGGCAAAAGCACGCTGCTGAATGCATTGACCGACAGCGACCGTGCGATTGTTTCTCCCATCGCCGGCACTACCCGCGACGCGGTGGATGAGGTGGTGGAACGCAACGGCCATAACTTCCGCTTTGTGGATACGGCCGGCATCCGGCGCAAGGGCAAGACCACACTGATGGCGGAAAAACTTTCCGTGGTCATGGCGAGAAAGCATCTGGAAGCGGCCGACGTGGCGCTGCTGGTGATTGATGCAACCGACGGCGTTACGGCGCTGGATGCAACCATCGGCGGATACGCGCACGAGAGCGGACGCTCCGTAGTGATTGCGGTGAACAAGTGGGATCTGGTGACCAACAGGCGCACGGACGGCAAACCACCGGCAGACAAAAGAGTATTTGAGGAGCAGGTTCGTCGTGCCTTGAAATATCTGGACTATGCGCCGCTGATATTTCTTTCCGCAGCGGAGAAGCGCAACATCCAGGCGGTCTTCCAACAGGTGGAGCATGTGGCGGCGGAGCGGCGCAAGCGCGTCAGCACCGGGCAGATGAACCGCTTCCTGGAGAAGATTGATTTCCAGCGTGCCAGCGTGCCCATGTCCAAGCGTGTGCGGATTTATTACATGACGCAGGCCGCTGTGGCGCCGCCGACCTTTGTGCTGTTCACGGACAAGGATGTGAAGCTGCATTTCAGCTTTGAGCGTTTTCTGGCCAACCAGATTCGCGCGTCTTTTGGATTTGACGGGACGCCAATCTGGTTCAAGATCAACGCGAAGAAGAAAAAGACGGAAGAGAAGTAGGGCCGCGCTTATTTGCCGATAGGCTGGATTTCATACTGATAAATACGATAGATGCCGTCGGTCTCATGCCAGGTGATGATTTCGTAAGCGCGCTGCTCATTGGTGAAATTTGTCTCAAACTTGGCATGGAGATAACTGCCGTGTTCGGCGCGTTCCATATTCTTGCTGACAATTTTTGAGCTGGCCGGCGCACCCATGCGCGTAGTGATGTTGCTTAGCATGGTGTTGACGGCTTCGGGTGTGTTGCGGGCCTTGAATTCCGGATCAGCCTCAGAGTAGATGCGCTGGTAATCGTGTTCTTCCAGAATGCCGTGGAACTGCGCCAGCAGTGTGGTGGAGAGTTCATTGGCGTACTCATTGGAATGGTAGACACCATAGCTGACCATGATGGCGCTGAGTAGCACGACAATGAGAATCAGCAGCCAGATTCCGCTGCGGGACTGCTCCGGCTCATCCTGCGACTGGTCGATTTGATATTCGCCACTATCGTAGCTCGGCACGCGGCTGCCCTCCAGTGCAGATGGGCCCGGGCCCGGCTGCACGTAACCATCTTAGCTAACTCATAGCTATCTTAGGCCGGAGAGGCGAAAATCGCCGCATGTAAAGTTTGCAGGGCGTTCACTGTCGTGGTTCCCCGTTGCAAAGCGGAAATCCCCTCGGCAGCGGCTTTGGCTGCCGCCAGCGTGGTGATGGTGGGAATACGCTGCAATACAGCGGCGCGACGGATGGCCTTCTCGTCAAAGAAAGGGTCCTGGCCGTGCGGCGTGTTGATGATGAGTTGGATGCGTTCGCCCTTGATGAGGTCGACAACGTTGGGGCGGCCTTCCTTCACCTTATAGACACGTTCCACGCGTAAACCGGCGTCAGATAGGATGTCCGCGGTGCCATGTGTGGCCACCAGATTGAATCCCATTTCGACAAACTGGCGCGCCAGCGGGACGGCCTGTTCCTTGTCGCGGTCATTCACGCTGAGGAAGACAGTGCCTTTCAGCGGCAGTTTTTGTCCGGCGGCCAGTTGCGCCTTGGCAAAGGCTTCGCCGAAGTTATCGGCCACGCCCATCACTTCACCGGTCGATTTCATTTCGGGACCCAGTACGGTGTCTACGCCCGGAAATTTACTCCAGGGGAAGACCGGCGATTTGACATAGAAATGCGAGCCGGTGCTGAGGTCATGCTTCGACTTGATATTTTCCGGCAGGAACTCAGAGAGTTTGCGACCGGTCATCAGGCGAGCGGCAATTTTTGCCAGCGGAACGCCGGTGGCTTTTGAGACATACGGCACGGTGCGTGAGGCTCGCGGATTGACTTCAATCACATAGACCTTGCCGCGCTGGATGGCGAACTGAATATTGACGAGGCCGACGACGTTGAGTGCCAGCGCCAGCTTGCGGGTGTATTCGCGGATGGTGGCCAGCGTTTCCGGGGCGAGGTCGACGGCGGGCAGAACACAGCTGGAGTCGCCGGAGTGAATGCCGGCTTCTTCAATGTGCTGCATGATGCCGGCGATGACGACATCGCTGCGGTCGCAGAGTGCATCCACGTCGACTTCGATGGCGTCTTCGAGGAAGTGGTCGATCAGCACCGGCCGCTCTTGCGAATACTCCACAGCTTCGTGCATGTAGCGCTCCACAGCTTCGCGGTCATACGCGATGACCATGGCGCGTCCGCCAAGAACGTACGAGGGACGAACCAGCACGGGGAACCCGACGCGTTCTGCGCCGGCAAGAGCTTCTTCCACACTGGTGGCCATGGCGGCTGGCGGTTGCGGAATTTTCAAATCTTCCAGCAGCTTGCCGAAACGCTTGCGGTCCTCGGCCAGATCGATTGACTCCGGCGATGTGCCGATGATGTTGACGCCTGCGGCCTTCAGTGGCAGCGCAAGGTTCAGCGGCGTCTGGCCGCCGAACTGCACAATCATGCCGGCTTCGGCACCGCTGGCGGTTTCATGCTGGTAGATGGAGAGCACGTCTTCAAACGTCAGCGGCTCAAAGTAGAGGCGGTCGCTGGTGTCGTAATCGGTGGAGACGGTCTCGGGATTGCAGTTGACCATGATGGTCTCGTAGCCGTCTTCCTTCAGCGAAAATGCCGCGTGGC
>CAIZGA010000643.1 GCA_903932385.1 uncultured Acidobacteriota bacterium | reverse complement strand
TCTGACCCGCAGCGGCTTTGACGCCCGCGCCACCTATAGCGGAGAAACCGCCGTAGAGATGGCCGCCGAGTGGAAGCCGAACATGCTCATCAGCGATGTCATCATGAACGGCATCACCGGCATCGAGGCGGCGATTCAAGTGCGTGCCTTGTTGCCGGAGTGCAAGATCCTTCTCTTCTCCGGCCAGGCAGCCACGGCAGACTTGCTGGAAAAAGCCCGCGCCCAGGGCCACGAGTTTGAGATTCTAGCCAAGCCCGTGCATCCCACAGACCTGCTGGCCAAACTGCGGTCATAGTAATTAGGAAATCAACTATAGATTCCTGCGGCCTTCCAGTGCGCGCGAGAGCGTGACTTCGTCGGCATATTCAATGTCGCTACCGGCGGGGATGCCGGTGGCAATGCGCGTGATGCGCAGCGGAGTATCAGCGCACTTCATACGCAGTTCATCGGCCAGCCATGCCGCCGTGGCTTCGCCTTCCAGCGTGGGCGAAGTCGCCACAATTACTTCATCAATCTCGCCGGCAATGGCGCGCTGCAACAGCGTGGCGGTACGCAGTTGTTCCGGGCCGATGCTGTTCAGTGGCGAAAGCGTTCCGTGCAGCACGTGGTAAACGCCGTTGAAGCTGCGTGTTTTTTCTACCGATGCAATGTTGGTCGGTTCTTCCACCACGCACACCAATCGCGTATTGCGCAGTGGCGAGGTGCAGAGAATGCAGGGATCAACGTCAGTAATGTTGTTGCAGCGTGAACACAGCCGCAGTTGCGACTTCAAATCGCGTATGGCTTCGGAAAGCGCATCGGCGTCTTCATCGCTGGAGCGCAGAATGTGAAACGCCAGCCGCTGCGCGCTCTTGCTGCCCACGCCGGGCAGTTTGCGCAGCTCTTCAATCAACCGCGACATCGGTTCTGCAAAGCGCGGAGATTCGGCAAAGCGTGTCAAAGCAATCGGCTCCTGGATGGCTTGTTGATTAAGAACGATCAGGCGGATTCAAGCTGTCCAGCAAATCGCCGGCACCAGCGCCAATGCCCAGCCCGTTCAGCGTGTTCTGCATGGAGTCCTTCATCGCCGCATCCACTTTGTGCGAAGCGTCGTTCACTGCAGCGGCAATTAAATCTTCCAGCATCTCCACATCAGAGGGCGTCAGACTGCCGCTCACATTGGCCGGATCGATTTTCAGTTTCAGCACTTCTTTGCGGCCGTTCATCCGCACCGTTACCAGACCGCCGCCGGCAGAGCCTTCCACCATTGTCGCGGCCAGCTTCTGCTCCATCTCCGCACGCATGGTCTGCGCCTGCTGCATCATGTCTTTCAGTGCGCCGAGTTTGTTGAAGTCAAACAATCTGCACCTGCCTGGAATTCCTGTTACGTACGTTTCTTATTCAAATCAATCACGCTGCGGATCTCGGCATCAAAAAGTTTTTGAGCCTGCTGCACCATCGGATGATCCATCGCACGCGATTGCACTGTGCCCGGTCGCGCTGCAATCGGCACAGCGGGAGCGGCACTGGCCGCCGTCTCCGCATTGCCCGGCAGTGCTACATACGTTAGATGCGCACCGCCTGCATTACGCACCGCATCGCGCGAAATTTGCATCGCTTTTTTGTTGTAGATGGTGTTCATCACCGCGGGCAGAATGCGTGTCTGTACGCGAAGCTCATTCCCATCGATGGTCCACTCGCTGGCTTGCAGTTGTTCGGCCAGAAACCCTTCGCCAGCTTCCGCCAGCGCATCGCACACGGCCTGCTGCATGGTTTCGGGAGTCGCTGCGGTCTGCGTTGTCGCGTCGTGCAACTTGGATTGCGGCGGCACGGCTTCCGACTTCACGATTTCCGGTTCGGCTGCGCGGGTTTGCATTTGAGGCGCACCGGCCAGCGCCAGCGAACCATGCGTCATCTCGGTGGAGATTAGGTTGCTCTCACTGTGGCCAGCACTCATGCGCGGTTCAGGATTACGCGGCTCTGTCGCGCGTGCCGGTGTCGATGAAGTAGCCCGCGCACTGCTGCCGGAGCCAGATGTTGTTGCCGGGGCAGAGGCGCTACGGCTGCCGCTGCTTGCACCCCGCATCGGCGGTGGTGCTGGCATGCGGCTCAACAATTCTTCCATCGGCAAAAGACGCTGCAGGTGCACCAGTTTCATCAGGCCGAGTTCAAAGTGCAGACGCGGTTCCTGCCGGTAGCCGAGGTCGTCAAATGTCCGCAGCATGATTTGCAAGAATCGCGTCAGCTCTTCTTCAGCAAATAACATGGAAGTTCGCGCTGCGCGCTGTTGTTCATCGGCAGAGATTTGCAGCAGGGCAGTGGCGGCATGTTCCGGCGTGGCGTTGGAGATTTTCGCCATCAGGCAGTTTCGCAGGAAACGCACCATCTGCCGCGCAAGTTGTGATGGCGAGTTCCCCGCGCTCAGTAACTGGTCGGCCAACTGCAACATGGTTGCCGTCTGATTGGCGCTGACGGCTTCCATCATCTGCTCAAAAACAGCATTCGATACCGTGCCCATCAATTCGCGAATCTGCACGGCATCCAGCACCGGGCGGCCGTTCGTCACCGGCGCGCTGGCAATCGCCTGGTCCATGATGGAAAGCGCATCGCGCATGGAGCCGTCGCCGGCCTCGGCCAGCAGCGCCAACGCATCTTCGCCAGCATCAACTTTTTCTTCGCCGGCAATCCAACGCAGTTGCGCCAGAATGGCCTCATACTTTACCGCGTGAAAACTGTAATGCTGGCAGCGCGAGCGAATGGTCTGCGGAATATCTTCCGGCTGCGTGGTCGCCATCATAAAGATGACGTGGTCGGGGGGCTCTTCCAGCGTCTTCAACAACGCGTTGAATGCGGCGTCGGTAATCTGGTGCGCCTCGTCCAGAATGTAGATTTTGTATTTGTCTCGCGACGGGCGATAACGTGCGGCATCGCGTAGTTCGCGGATCTCATCAATGCCGCGATTGGTGGCCGCGTCGATTTCAATGACGTCGGTGGCGTTGCCGGCTTTGATTTCCGTACAGGCTTCGCAGACGCCGCAGGGTTCTGCCGTGGGCCGGGCTGCGCTGCCGATTTCATTGCGGCAATTCAACGCGCTGGCCAGAATGCGAGCGATGGTTGTCTTACCGATACCGCGATGTCCGCTGAAGATGTAGCCATGCGCCAGTCGGCCCTGCGTCAACGCGTTCAGCAGCGTGTGGGTGACGTGGTCCTGCCCGGCTACATCGGCAAAGCGTTGCGGGCGATATTT
>CAIZGA010000642.1 GCA_903932385.1 uncultured Acidobacteriota bacterium | reverse complement strand
GGCCGATGCCATTCAATCATTCACTGGCGTCGATATTGCTGCAGATTTTCGCGGCAAATATAGCGATGAGGCCGGTGCTTTCGCCTTAATTCATGAACTGACGGGTGGCACTTCTGTCGCGGATGCAGCCGCATATTGTGCGCAAAAGCATGGCTTGCCGGAGTGGCCGGTGGCTTTGCATGCGCGTCGCGGTGACCTGGTGGTGATTCAGGACGCGGGACGCCTGATTGCCGGCGTGGTGCACCTGAACGGCCGTCACGTCGTCAGCATCGGAGAGAAGGGCTTGATGCGTCTGGACCTGTTGAAAATTGTGAGGGCATGGCATGTCTAAGGCGATACAAGGCCTGGCGATGATTGGCAGCGCGGTGGGCGTGATGACGGTGGCGGCCATTCTAGGCAGCACTGGCGTTGGCGCTGTGGCAATTCCGTTTCTGATTCATATGACGGAAGCCCTGGTTGTGGGTGGCATTGCCATGGAAGCGGGTGCCATTGCGCAAGCCCTCACCGGCAACCGTGGCATGGCCATCACCACGCGCCAAGCAGCCGCTCTGCGTCAAGTGGTCTATGGCCAGCGCCGTGTGCCGGGTGTGGAGGTTTACCGGTCGACCACGGGTAAGCAAAAAGACCAGTTCAATTACATCATCGTGCTCGCCGGGCACGAAATCGACAGCATCGTTAATTTGTATCTCGACGGCCGTCAGGTTTTCTGGCAG
The DNA here is from genome assembly GCA_903932385.1 of uncultured Acidobacteriota bacterium. GTDB lineage: Bacteria > Acidobacteriota > Terriglobia > Terriglobales > Acidobacteriaceae > CAIZGA01. Next base: position 6,767 of record CAIZGA010000642.1, on the reverse strand, counting down.
GTGGGCAGCTCGGGCAACGTCACGCGCAACGGTATCAACTTTGGTGGCAGCGCCGACGGTGGCACCTATTACGGCCCGAACGGTACCAGCTACAACTTTGGTGGCGCAGTCTATTGCGAGGCCCGCTTTGGCGATCAGGCGGAAGGCGATGTGATTGCCGCGATGACCGCGAATGATTCAAACTGGGCGGCTTCCGGTGGACAGTCGCCGTGGCTTGGTGGCTGCGCTTATATTTATTTGAAATGTGAATACAATACTTCGTTGTTTCCGTCAGAGCCGGAAATCCGCATCACAATCAACGGAAAAAACAACATCTATGACCCGCGCACCGGTGAGACCGGTTTCAGTAATAACTGGGCACTTTGTGTGGCCGACGTGCTTACGGATCCAGTCTTCGGTCTGGGCGATTCCCAGAGCAACATCAACCAGGCACAACTGATTGCTGCGGCCAACGTCTGCGATGAAGAGATTGCCATCCCGATTACCACGCCAAGTTCTTACAGTGGCGTCGTTCCTTCCAGCGGCACGCTTGCCATCACATTCACAGATGCGGATTATGCCGGCGACGTAGGAGTTGCCGGCCCTGATGGCGCCATTACGGATTACACGGTTTCGCGTTCCGGAACTTCGATTACGTACACATTCAGTTCTGACGATGCGGGCGATGACGTCACCATCAATTACAACGCGAACGGATATGAGCGTCAGTATTGCCTGAATTGGAACTATGATTCAGGTCTTGCGCCGGGCGATGTTCTTGCGCAGATGATGCTTGGTGCGGCGGGTGCAATTTCACGCGCGGGTGGCCAGAAATTTATCTGGCCGGCATACTGGATCGGGCCCAGTTTTACATTCGACCAGAAAAGCCTGGTGGCAACGCCGAGCTGGATGCCGAAGCGCAAGGCGCAGGACTTATGGAACCGTATCACCGGAACATATATTGCGCCAAATTATCCTTACAATGTGGCCGGCAACTTGTACGATTCCAACGGCTATTACAACGGGGAGACGCAGGACAATTTTCCCTTTGCGTTTCAGCCCACCAGCGTGCCGATGTATGCACAGGATGAATTGCACGGCTATAGCGCGTCTTTATACACCTTCATGTCGCAGATTCCATCGACGTCGCCATATTCAATTGTGCTTCCCATGCCTGTGAGCAGCGGATCGGTGACGGTGCTCAATGCCAAGACCGGTGCATCACTCAGCTTCACATCCACACTCACAGACGGTGTGACTACGTTGACTTTTGATAGTTCGCTCGCCGGCGTGAACGTGAAAATCAGTTACGACGTTTATGATCAATGGTTGGCGCAGGACTTGGGCAAGCCATTGCCGAAGGATATTGCGCTGCAAAGTGTATTGAGCATCTTTCAGGCGCAGCGTGTCTTCAAAATCATGCTGCTTCGCAACCGCTATCAGGGCGCGGGCGTGTTGAGCATGTTTCTATATGCCTGGCAGATGCAGCAGAAAGATGTGATGCAGTTCTCCATGCCGACGCTTGGCATGTCCGGCCGATATCTCGAGGTCGACAAGGTGGGCCTGCGGCAAATGCAGGGCGAGGATGGGAATCCACCATCTCTTTATGTTGAAGTGCCGGTGAAGGAAACCGATCCAGGCATCTATGAGACGAACCTCGAGGAAATGCTCAGCGTCTATGACGTTCCCAGCGGTTTGACGTCTTCGGGTACAACTCCGGTGGCACCAACCGATCTTACTGTCGTCAGCAACAACAGCACCGCAGTTCTCGGTGCGGATGGTACGGTGATACCACGTCTGGCGCTCAGCTGGACCGCTGCCGGCGATCCAAGTGTGATTTCCGTGGAAGTGCAATATGCGCGAGTTGTCAGCGGCGTTGCTGGCCCATGGCTGGATGCGCCTCTTGTTGCTGCAACGCAATCTTCTACATTTGTGCAGGGGCATCATTGCTGGTGCTGTCTACAACGTGCGGATTCGCGCTGCACGCTTCAATGGGGCCGTTTCAGCATGGCTGGAGGTGGATAATACAACTGCGGCCGTCACAGCTTCTCTGGTGGTCTATAACGGGCAGCCTGTGGCCACTGCCGGCACGCTCACATCGATTGCATCGGGAAGCACGGCGCAAATTAGCATTGCCAACTTTACGCCGGCATATGGTCCGGTTAGTGGAAACCCATGCACGCCCAGCCCAAACTTCCTCAATTCTCTCGAGCAAGGGCAACTCTATGATGTTTATTACATCGATCCGTTGTTTTTGGGTGGAACCATCACGCCCATTGCAACGATGAATTCTGCCGACTATCTCAACAAGCCGGGATATTTCCTTATCGGGTCAATTGTTACGGCAACGGCCAGTGCGGTTTATCAGCCATCCACCTATAACGATTTGGGCAGTAACGCGACACTCTCTCCAGGCGCAGCCATTGATGGCAATCTTGGAACATATGCCACGGCGAAATCAACCAATCAGAACGTTGTCGGTAGTGAGCATGTTCTCACTGTCACGGGAACGTTGCCGGGAACTTCGTCTCCCTCTATCAGCTTCACAGATGCAAATTTCATCAGCGATGCCGGTGTGATGGGGCCAACATTGCCGATCACGGATTACACGGTTTCAATTCTTGGCAGCACAATCACCTATACTTTTGGCGATGATGATGCGGGAGCAAATATCACCATCAGCTATAACGCAATTTCATCCTCAACGCTCGAATCGTTCTTGAGCGAAATTATTTATTCCGGGTTCCCGGCTGTAGTCGTAGGTTCCGGCAAGATGCTGAACGTATCTGTTGCCGGCACACTCATGAATCATGGAAGTGTTGGGGCTACAGCGTCGATTGTCCTTGTGAATGCATCCACCGGATCGACGACCACGCTTTCCAGTACGAGCACTACGTTTGCGCAGACGGATATTACAGAGTCGATTGCATCGGGGACGAATCTGGCGGACCTCAGCGTTATCATTTCATCCACGCCACCACCAACGGCCGACGGCTCCATTGCTGGTGATGGATGGGGATATCAGGTCTATGAAATTTATATCGAGTAGGGTCGGATTACTTTTTCATCCGTCTTGCCAGGTAATCCAACTCGCGTTCGAGGGCGCGTAAGGCGTGGCGCAAAAGCTCCGTGGTGTTTTGAATGCCGGTGCGCTTATGCAGGCTGGATACGATTTTCTGGTCTTCTGCGGTAAATCGGACGCTGCTCGTTTTGTCCTGGGCCATGGTAGGAATTATAACCCTTTGCTTGATGTCCGCATTGCCGTGTGCTAGAAAATAGTACAGCACGTCGGCAAGCATATCGAACTTGGGGCGTTTATGTCTCCGCACTTACGTAATACAGCGAATGTGTTATTGTCAGCCAATTCCACTGCTGGTCAGATGTTTTCCACGCTGTCGCAATCGGGACTGCTAGAAAGCCAACAGGCGCAACAACAGTTATTGCTGGGTGGCCAGGATGCTTCAATCATGTTTGAGGTAGACGCTGCTGAGTATGACGCGCTATCAAAATCTCCAATTTCTGATCCGCGTCGATTTTCCGAATGTGCATTTTGTGAAGCGGCTGCCCTATGGCAGCGCTTGCGAAAACTGAAAAATCTTCGCCCTCGCACGCATGAGGCAGTGAAGTATCACATCGCTGCGCTAAATGTTATTTTTGGAACGTTGCAGCTCAAGGAAATCACCGGTGCGCACCTGCGTGAGTATCAGATTGCGCGTCGCGCGAATGCATTGAATGTGGCAAGGAAAACTCCCGAAGGGGAAGTGGACACTGTGGTTTTGCGGCCGTGGAAGCGTGTTGCCGGTGCGTCCCTGGTCAATCATGAAGTTTGTGTCCTGCAGCAGGTCCTGCAGTTGGCCGGGGAATGGCCTCGGCTGGCGGCATATTACCAACCGCTTGCGGTCAGTCAATGGTCACCGCGCACATCGCTTAGCGTTGAGGAGGAGCAAAAGCTGTTTGAGTGCACGGCAGGCAATCCCCGTGCGGAGCTGGCGCGGCTGGTGGCCATTATCACCAACAATACGGGTGCGGCGGGGTGCGAGCTTCGCGGTTTGCAGCTGCGCCATGTGCATCTCCGTGAAGGTGGAGACGTCAGTGAGATTCAGATCCCGCGTGAAGCCACAAAAAATTATGTGCGTCCAAGGGTTCTGCCTTTGAATGACACGGCGCGCGCGGCCTTTGAGGCTTGCCTCCAGCGGGCATATCGGCTGGGGAGCTGTAGGCCGGAGCATTACCTGTTTCCGTTTCGTATGGCACGCAATCAGTTCGATCCGGAGCGGCCGGCGAGTCGCAGCTGGTTACGTAAGTCCTGGGACGAATTGCGCAAGGCATCAGGGGTTACTGACGTTCGGCCTCATGACATGCGTCATCAGGTGGCAACTCGAATGTTTGAGAATGGCCAGGACCCGGAGACGGTGCAGGCAATTATGGGACATGGAAACGTGCGAATGACGCGGAAATATGTCCATCACCGCAAGGAAATCAAGCTGGCTGCATTGCGTGCTGTGGAGTCGACCGCGAAGCCGACGTTCGTAAGGCGGCCTTCGCAGGGTCAGGGATACGATGAAGTATATGCAGATTCATGGGCTGTCTAGTGCCAGAATCTAGTACCAGTAAAGTCACGTCCTCAAAATAATTTTGATTTTTTTGTTGACACCGGCTTGCAACATAGTAATCTGTTTTGCAATGTACGCAGTGAACTGCTGCGCAGTGTTTAGGGCACCTGCTGTTCCAGCATAGACGGCTGGCCTTACAAGCAGGATGTCGGGGGTTCGAGTCCCTCGCTGCCCACCAAAAATTCCACATACAAAGAATTAAAAATAACGGCCGGGATGCGTGAATCATTGCGCCCCGGCCGCTTTGATTTGCAGCGGCTAGCTGAGTTCTTTGGCGGATTGCAGCAGGCCGCGGATGTATCCGTAGCAGTACGCGAAGGACTGCAGGCCGCGCGGGTCTGTGGGTGCGAGCGGGACGTGGTCGGGCATGATCATGTATTTGTAGCCGACCTCCTTGTACGTCTGCATGGCCTTGACCATATCGACATCGCCTTCATCGGGATAGGTTTCCACGAAGTCGTCGCGATGGCCGCGGATGTTGCGGAAGTGCACGTTGAAGATTTTGTCGCGGGAACCGAAGTAGCGAATGACGTCGTAAATTTCCTTGCCGGGGTCGGCCAGCATTTCGCTCACCGTGCCCTGGCAGAAATTCAGGCCGTGGTAGGGGCTCTCCTGAATGGAAATAAATTTCTTGAGGCCGTCGACGGTGCCGAGAACGCGATGGTCTCCCTGGTAGCCCTGCGGCGGCATGCCGGGATCATCGGGATGCAATGCCATGCGAACTTTGTATTCGTTGGCGACGGGAATGATGCGGTCAAGAAAATAGGTGATGCGTGCCCAGCTTTCTTCTGCGCTGACCTGGCCGGCGCGGGTGAACTCCGACTTGGGATGCGCCTCGGAAAATTTCCATGTGGCGTAGGTGGAGTCGCCGCGGCCGGGTGTGCGAGCGATGCGCTGGTCGCCGACAATTTGCAGGTTGTATTTGATGGCGAAGATGCCGGCGGCGGCGCAGTTGCGAATCATGGTCTGCATGTCTTCAATGTCGTGGTCGCGTTCGGGACTCTGGCCGAGCATGATGGCGGCGTGCTTGTCGACGTCCACCGAGATGGATGCGAGGAAGGGCGGCGCGACCATGTCGACTTCAATGCCGCACTTGGCGGCGACATCCTTCATCTGCTCCAACTCCTCGCGCGTGGCGTAGAGACGGCCATCTGCGATGGGAGGATAGCCGCAGATGTTGCGGATGCTGTAGCGCGCAAGGTACTGCAGATGCTCCAGCGTTGTGGGCGCGGTTTGGCAGCCGAGCACCATTTGCAGCGGGCGGTGCGCGCGCGCGGGAGCAGCGGTGGCGATGCCGCCGGCGGCATTCAGAGCGAGTGCGGCTGCGCCGGAGGTGGTGAGAAATTGCCGGCGATTGAGTTTGTTGTTTGACATGTGGGTCTCCGGTGAAATTGATTTGCCTGCTTATTTTGCTGCGTTACTGGTCCTGCCCAACTTTCCTTCTGCCAATTGCATTTCTGTTGCAGCCATTAAAAATGCGCCGATGCCTTTTGGATCGTCTCTGACGACGGGCGCGGTGAGGTAGTAGCCGGCGCTGCCGGTATTTTCCGGCGCGGCGCCCAGCGCGATGTGGGTGACTGTGCCGGTGATGGAAACTTCTCCCGTAGAAGAAATTTGAACGAATCGCTGCTGGATGCTGTTCCACGCGCGGGCGATGTTGGCGTTGTACTGCCGTGGAAGATAGCCGAGCAGAACGCCTTTCTGCAGCGCGTAGGTCAACATCATTGCAGAGGAGGATTCAACGTAGTTGCCCTTCAACTGCGGCTGGTCGAGCACCTGATACCAGAGTCCGCTTTCCGGCGATTGCACACGGATGAGAGCGGCGGCAGTCTGCTGAAAGATGTCAAGCAACTCTGCGCGTTCGGGGGAGGAGGCCGGGTAGAAGGGGAGCGAATCGGCCAGCGCCATCATGTACCAGCCCATGCCACGGGCCCAGAGTGTGGCAGAGTCGCCGGTTTTCGGGTCGACCCATGCGCGAGAATGCGTCTCATCCCAACCGTGGTAGAGCAGGCCGGTGCGGGCGTCGCGAGTATGGACTGCAAGCAATTCAAATTGCTTTGCGAGGATTTTTAAATCTTCAGGATGATGGAAGGTGACGGCGTACTCGGCCATGAAGGGCGCGAACATGAAGTCGTCATCAAGCAGGACGAGATCGAACGCATTCAATCGGGCAAG
>CAIZGA010000641.1 GCA_903932385.1 uncultured Acidobacteriota bacterium | reverse complement strand
GTGCCGGCGTATCGCATACCGCTGGAAAGAGTGGGATACAAACCGCAGCTGGTGACGCGGCTGATGGAAGGCGATTCGCTGCGTAGTTTGGATTTTGTGGACAGCAAACATCTGCTACTGACGTTCAGTCTGCATGGCCTGATGCAGCGCACTGCGGAATGCAATGAAGATGAAAGCGCGCAGACGGTGCAGGCCGTGTTGCTGGAGTTGCCGGCGGGACGAGTAATGGCCCGGCACAACTGGCACATGTGCGATCGTGCGAGATATTTATGGCCGCTGGGGCATGGGCGATTCATGCTGCGGCAGGGCAGCCGGCTGGGTGTGATTGCGCCGCTGGAAAATCTGCAGCAGAGTTCGACGCCGCAGAACCCGGCATCGCAGGAAGCAGCGTTTCTGCCGCATGAGATTCTCCACTTCGACGGGCCGATGCTGGCGATTGATTTATCTTCTGACGCGCGGGTGCTGGTGGTGCAGTACCGCGTGACGGCAACGGCGCCGGCGCAGGAAAAATTGCCGGGCATCACGACGGATGGTTTGGGACTGACGCAGACCGACGACCGCACGGTGAGCGTGAACATCTACCAGGTGAATTCTGATGCGGAGCGGTTGGGGGAGATCCGCGCACTGCGCTTTGGACAGACGCGGGTGGCCGGTGTGCTGTGGCTGCCGATGTCGCACGATGGCTATCTGGAGAGCGTGGATGCAGACAGTGGAAAATTGTGGACGACGACTTTTGTGGGGCTGGATGACCGGCGCGTGGAGCTGGGAAATATTCAGTCCACCTGCCAGCCGGTGCTGTCATTTCTGACGGACGATGTTTATCTGGGCGTGGTGTGTCCGGAAGGAAGTGATGCGAAGGCGTTGGCGGCGTTCTCAATGCACAGCGGTTTGCTGTGGATGGAACACTTCGGCCAGCCGGTGGCGCACTTCATGCATACGCAGTCTCCGGAGTCGCGGCGGTTTGTTGTGTCGGTTGTGTCTACGCTGTACAAGACCAGCCACTATGAGCCGTTGAATGAAGACAACGTCACCGGGCAGTGGCTGCGTGTGTATGACACGCTGACGGGGGCCATTTTTTTGACGATGCAGGTGTCGCCGGTGCAGATGGACGGGCGCAATTATTCGCTGGCCCCGGATGGTCGGAGCCTGGCTGTACTGGCCACGGATGCGATTGAGGTCTATGCGATGCCGGATGTTGCCGCACCGCACTAAACTCGACAAGGCCGCGACTTGGCGCCGCGGCAAGAACAACGACTGGGCCGCGCCGGATTACTTGGCGGCGACAGCCTTCAGGCGCGCGTTCAGGCGGCTCTTGTAGCGGGAAGCGGTGTTGTCATGAATGACGCCCTTGCGGACGGCCTTATCCAGCTCTGAAGTGGTGAGGCGGTACTGCGCGGTAGCGGCAGTCTTGTCGCCGGCGACAATGGCTTCACGCAGGGAACGCAGCGTGGTGCGGAGCTGGCTCTTGTTGGCGCGGTTCACCGCGGTCTTCTTCTCGGTCTGACGGGCGCGCTTCAGCGCAGAAATGTGGTTCGCCATAAATCTTCTCTATTCTTCAATTGCCGGTTTCCGGAGACCGCAAAATTGCGGTGATGGGAAGGTCGGCGGAATTCGCGCCCCCGTTTCAGGCGGGCATCGGGGTGTCGCCGGGCGCGGCAAGGCCGCTTCCAGCGCAACTCTATAAGTTTATGGGATGTGCCGCTGCGGGTCAAACGGCAAATGGAGCGCAGCCGCGGAAAACCGGCCTATGCGGCGGATTTTTCCCCCGGATGGCTGCCGGCCCGCTGCGGAATCAGCAGGATGCAGACCAGCATGAATGCGGCGATGGCGCCGGTGGAAGCGTAGCGGCTGAGGTTGAGGCCGCCCTCGGCCAGCGGCTTGGTGAGCGTGTCTCCCAGCGTGGCACCCAGCGGACGGGTGAGGATGAAGGCTGCCCAGAAAAGTGCAGCACGCGGCGTCTTGGTAAAGAAGTAGAGCGCGGCCACCAGAGCGATGCTGCCGGCGAAGATGAGAGCGCCGCCCTCAAAGCCGGGGCCGGAGTCGGCCACCCAGTCGCCGAGTGCGGTGCCGAGCGTGTTGGAAAAGAGAATGGTGAGCCAGTAGAAAATTTCCACTTTGGGATTGGAGATGTGGTCGAAGGAAACCGAACCCAGAGTGCGATGCCAGAGGAAGAGGATGGCCATGACGCAGGCGAAGAGGAGAAGCGATCCGCCGAGGTAACCGATGCCGAGCGAGCGGTCAGAAAAATCCGCCATAGTGGTGCCGGCCAGCGTGGTTGCGACAATCACAGCCCAGTAGAGAAAGGCGTGGAAGGCTCGGGCGCGAATCTGCAGCGCGACGAGGACGAGAAAGAGAGTGAAAAAAATTACGGTACTGACGGCGTAGCCCAGGTTCATGGACATGGAGAGCGAGTCGCCGCCGGTTTCGCCGAGTGTGGTGGCGGCGATTTTGATCACCCAGAAACCGAAGACGGCTTCAGGAACTTTGCTGGCGATGGCGTTCGGCTGACTGACGGTCTGCGACATATTCACCTGTGTGCGATGGATGGATTGCGTGCAGATTCATTTCTACAAGCCGCGAGTGGCGATGTCGATTGGGAAATTATTTATTTGCGATGCGACGGGTGAAGGCGCGCGCGCCGGCGAGCAGCATGACGGTGCCCATGCCGAAGAGAACGACTGCATCAATCCAGAGCTGGCGCAGGCCGGCACCGCGCAGGATGACGCCGCGGGCGATATCCACAAAGTAGGTGGCGGGAACGAGGAAGCTGAGCAGGTAGAAGGGCAGCGGCATCGTCTCACGCGGAAATATGTAGCCAGAGAAAAAGATGCTGGGCATGAAGGCGATGAAGGCGAGTTGCATCGCTTCTGCCTGCGAGTTGGCGCGGGTGGAGACGAGCGTGCCGAGCGAGAGCGAAACGAAAAGATAAGGGATGGAGAGCAGGAGCATCAGCGGAACGCTGCCGTGGATGGGGATGCGGAAGGCGAAACGCATGGCGGTGAGGATGAGGCAAAGCTCAAAAAATCCGACGGCGAGGTAGGGCAGGATTTTTCCCATCAGCAGGCCGAGCGGTTCCATGGGGGTAATCATCAGCTGGTCGAGCGTGCCTTTTTCCTTTTCGCGCACGATGGAAAATGCGGTGAGGAAGGTGGTGACGCTGAGCAGAAGCACGGCGCTCATGCCGGGGAGAAGAAAATTCGGCGAGCGCGAATCGGGATTGAAGAGCAGTTGCGGGCGGACATCGATGATGAGTTTTTGCCCCGGAGCCAGCACGCGTTGCAGGGACTCATCGAGGCCGATGGAAGTGACGACGTTGACGGCCTGGCCGCTGACCGAGGAGTCGGAACCGTCGACGAGCACCAGCACCTGTGTGGGTTGGCCGCGCAGAATGTGCTGCGAAAAGTCCCAGGGAATTTTTACGCCGACGCGCGCCTTGCCGGCGACGATGAGTTCATTCATCTCGGCGTCGGTGTGCACGAACTGGATGATTTTGAAGGTGTCGGAGTTGCTGAGGCGGTCAAGAAAAGCGCGGCTGCTGGCGTCGGATTGCTGATCGAAAACCACGGTGCGAATCTGGCGGACGTTGGTGTCGATGCCGAAACCGAGGATGGTCATCTGCATGAGCGGAATGAGCAGCGAGAAGACGATAGTGGCAAAGTCGCGCCGCATGTGGATACTTTCTTTGTAGGCGACGGCGGAGAGACCGCGGAAATAATTTTTCATGCGCGGACTCCAGCGGCGAGGGCTTCGGCGGCGC
>CAIZGA010000640.1 GCA_903932385.1 uncultured Acidobacteriota bacterium | reverse complement strand
GAGATTGCCGCCTTCAATATGCACGGAGAAATCGAGCACCATAGGATGGTCGCTACCGTGGATACGCAGGGTGCCGTGAACCCGCACATGCGAGTCGCCGACGCGGGCGAGTTCGCCTTCAAAACCATTGGCGGTGAACGTTGCTACTGGGAATTTTCCACTTTCAAGAACATCGGATTGCATTTTTCCGTCGCGCATATGGCTGCCGCTTTGGCCGGTGGGAACATCCACGCTCATTGCGCCGCTGATGCTGTGCGCCGCCGGGTCGAGAATAAAATTTCCATCTTTAACACGAAAGCTTCCCTGGATGGCGTGCACATTATCGCGAGTGCTGAAGTAAACATGCGACTGCACCGGGTCCGCCACGACGGAAAGTGTTTCCGCGTTGGCAGCTGTCAGCGCAATAGATGCGAACAGAAAGGCTAGAGATACAGCTTTGGCAAATCCGGCAAAGTTTCTCCTATGCATGATGGTCCTTTCTAGGAAGCAGTTTGATGATGTGGAATAACAGGGGTGCGCAGAATCTGCGGCATAGGCCCCAGGTGGAACTGCAACAAAGTGTGAAATAAAACAGGCGTGGCGTCGAGAACAGCCATCGAGGCGGAGCGCAGTGGCGTGTTGCGGTCCATCAACAACAGCAAACGCGACATGGCGATGGGAAGACGCATCAGCCTTGCATGTGCGGCTTCATAACTTTTTAGATTTTCAGCAGCGAGCGCATCTGCCAGTGATAACGCCTGACAGAAAGCCAATGTTGTGCCTTCACCAGTGACCGCATCCACACCGCCGGAGGCATCGCCAAGCAGCGCGGTGTTACCGGAGGCAACGCGCGACAGACGACGGATGAGCGAGACACCGCCGCGGTCTTTATCAGGATGTGATGCACCGGCCAGACGCGCTGCAAGATCGGGCAGGGCAGAGATTGCATCGTCAAAGTTGTGCAGTTTGTCGCGGCTAACCACAGCGATGCAAATTTCATTCGATGAGACTGGCGTGACATACGCCTGCATATTGCGGCCCCAGTGGACTTCCACAAAGCGGTTCCATGGCGACATTTTGTAATGGCGACGCAGGCCGATGCGAGTGCTGATGGTTTTACAGTGGATGCCTGCCCAGTCGCGAATGCGCGAGTTGTGGCCGTCCGCACCGATAATCCAACGCGGCCGCACGGTTTCGCCATTCAGCTGAAGATTGCCTGACGTATCGCGGCCGACAAAAGTGCGCCATTGCAGACCCACACCTGCATCCATCGCAGCCTGCACCATGGCGTGATGCAACTCTGTGCGGCGAACTCCCAGGCCGTCACCGCAGGTGAACTCGCCCTGCGCGCGGTGCTTGCCGTGGATAAAAGTAATCCCGTGAAAAGGAACGGCCTGCATACCGGTTGTGTCTACTCCGAGGCGATGCAGAGCGGTGACGCCGTAGGGCATCACACCTTCTCCACAGGCTTTGTCGATGGGGGGATGCTGCAGATCGGCAAGGGTTACATTCATGCCACGCTTACGGCAGGCCAGCGCGGCTGCAAGACCAGCGGGTCCACCGCCAACAACAAGAACATCGGTCGAAGATTTCAAGTGTGCCATTGTTTCACCACCGTAAAAGAACGGATTGCGAACAGAAACCGGGTCCCATGGCCGCCAGTACGCCCCACGTGTCGGGCGTCGGTCGGCGATTGTAGATTGTGTCTTCAAGTACAAGCAGAACGGAGGCCGAAGATAAATTGCCAACGCGACGCAACGAATCCCACGATGCCGCGCAGTCTTCGCGCGTCAGTCCGAGTGACTCCGCCATGGCATCCAGCACTTTGGGGCCGCCGGTGTGCAGCGTCCAACTGCCGACATCGGCACGGGTCAATTGATGCTGCGCCAGAAATTGGTCCACATCACGCTGCAGATTGGAGTGGATGACATCTGGCACATCACTGTTAAGAACGATGTTGAAACCCTTTTCAGAAATGGCCCAGCCCATGGTGTTTTCCGTGCCGGGATAAAAATTCGTGGCCGCGTCGATGACGACTGGACCCTTGGCCGCATTTTTTGCAGCGGGATGATTGGCTCCCGCTAGAACTACGGCACATGCGCCATCGCCGAAGAGGCCGGTGGCAATCATGTTGGCGACAGTCGTATCTCCGCGCTGGAAGGTGAGTGAACAGAGTTCCACAGAGAGAAGCACGGCAACGCGGTCAGGATAGGCGCGGAGATAATCTGCCGCCTGTGCAAGACCGGAGGCGCCGGCTACGCAACCGAGCCCGAAGATTGGAGTGCGGCGAATATGAGTCGGCAGCCCCATACGATTGATGAGCATTGCATCCACGGATGGGCTGGCAATGCCGGTGACGGAAACGAAAATAATCGCATCAAGATCGCTGCGTGTAAGGCCCGCGCGGGCGAGTGCGCCGTCGATGGCCTGTTCGCCAAGTTCCAGCGCAGAGCTAATCCAGACATTGTTGGCCTTGCCCCAGGTATCGAGCGCACGATATTCAGCCAGCGGTAAAACAAAGTGGCGACCATCAACGCCCACGCGCTGATGGAAACGCTCCAGCACCGCAGGGTTAGGGAGAGTGTCCTGCCAATACGTGCGCAGTTCGTCGTAGATTTCCTGCTGCGAGAAATAAAGTTTCGGCATGGCACTTGCCACACCAAGAATGCGAGTCTCAGCCACAGATTCCCCTTTGCAGTCATTAGACGCCGACTACAGTGAATTGTTGTTGCCACGATGATGTTTATTTTGGCCGGGGAGTTTGGATTTCTCGTGATGTGAGCGGACAAAATTACTGGCTAGGGAATGCCGAGTGTATGCGTGCCGAGTGATTTTGGTGCGGTGGAAATTTCTCCGGTGATGGCGGTGAAGGGAAGCGAAATTCCTGATGCGCCAGATGGCGAGACAAGATATGTCTTTCCTGCCTGGGGAGTGAAAACAATCACGGCATCGGAGTTGTGCGTTACGATTGCGGCT
>CAIZGA010000639.1 GCA_903932385.1 uncultured Acidobacteriota bacterium | reverse complement strand
TGTAAAGAATGACAAACACGAACTTTGGTGGCAATATGGAGTTGATTCCACCGGCGTCACTTTTTTGAGTCATCACGCCGAATCTCAGCCTGTGGACGGCTGAACTGGTTGTAATGCAGTAATTCGCCATGCGTCCGCATGTATGGCATGCGCGGTAGTCAAAATTTGAGGAGATCGGCCAATGGACAACAAGCCGGCACAAAATATTCAGGACACTTTCCTGAACACGGTCCGCAAGGACAAAAGCCCCATCACCATCTACCTGGTCAGCGGCGTAAAGCTGACGGGCAAGATCCGCTCCTTTGACAAGTACTCCGTTCTGCTGGAGAGCAACAGTCAGGAGCAATTGATCTTCAAACATGCCATCTCCACAGTGGTTAGCAGCCGCGGCGGTCATACCGAGCGGACGGCAACGCACTCCGTGGCGTCGGCCGGTGAAGCGACCAGCAGCGCGAATGCATAGCAGGTAAGCAGGCTGAAAAAAAGAAGCAAAGTTCCACAAGCTGCGGGCGCAAGCACACCGCCGGCTGGCGGAGTTGGGCGGAGCCTTGTCGAAAAAGCGGAAGCTGCGGGTGTCTTTGAATCAACTGCCGCATTTGATGACCAGCGTCTGACTCGCTTCGATGACATGCGTCAAACGCATGGGGAACGCGCCGTGCTGGTTGCGGTGGAGTTCACCACGCACTCTGTGGGTGGGCGACGCAGTGGACCACGCGGCGGCATCACCGCGCAGGCTCGGCAGGCACGTGCGGCGGCGAACGAAACGATGGAAGCTGCGGCGATGGAAGCTGCCGAAATGGAAGCGGCAGAAGACTTGGCGCTGCGCAACGCAGAGAAAGAAAATTCCGCAGAAATATTTGATGCAGAGATTGAGGAATTCCGCGAACTGGCGTTGAGCGCCGGCGCGGAAGTGGCGACGCTGTTGGTGCAGAAGCGTTCGCGGCCGGATCCGGCAACGCTGGTGGGCGGCGGCAAGCTGGAAGAAATTGCCGCGGCAGCCAGAGCGGCGCATGCCGACGTGGTGCTCTTCGGCCATGACCTGAGTTCGACACAACTGCGTAATCTGGAGGCTGCGCTGCCATGCCGCGTGATTGATCGCACGCAATTAATCCTCGATATTTTTGCCCGCCATGCGCGGACCCGCGAAGGCCAGTTGCAGGTGGAACTGGCGCAGCTGGACTACATGCTGCCGCGCCTCTCCGGCCATGGCAAGGCGATGAGCCAGTTGGGCGGCGGCATTGGAACGCGCGGCCCGGGCGAAACCAAATTGGAAACTGATCGGCGCCGCATTCGCAAGAGAATTGAAATTCTGCGCGGGCAACTGGAAAATGTACGTCGCATCCGGCGCGAACAGGGCAGGCGGCGCGAGGCCAACCGCACGCCGATGGTAGCGCTGGTGGGCTATACCAACGCGGGCAAGAGCACACTCTTCAATGCGCTGGGCCGCTACGCGCAGCCGCACGCGGTGACGGAAAAGACCGTGCTGGAAAGTGCGCGTATGTTTGCCACGCTGGACCCGAAGATCCGCGCACTGCGACTGACATCGCGGCGCAAAGTGTTGCTGGCCGATACAGTCGGCTTCATCCGCAACCTGCCGCATTCGCTGGTCAGCGCTTTTCGTGCCACGCTGGAAGCGGTGGAAACGGCCGACCTGCTGCTGCATGTGCGTGACGCATCCAGCAGCATGCTGGCTTCGCAAAAGCTGGAAGTGGAAAAAGTTCTGGCCGAGTTGGATGTGAAGGGCAAGCCGGTGATTGAAGTTTTGAACAAAAGTGATTTGTTGCAGGAACATGAACGCGCGGGTTTGTTGCACCAGAATGTGGCAATGGTTTCTGCCTTGCACGGAGATGGTTTGGAGGAATTGCTGCAGCGCGTGGATGAGGGGCTGGTGTCTGACCCGCTGGTGGAGCGGGTTTTATGCATCCCGCAGGCGGAAGGTGCGGCGCTGGCTGCAGTGGAAGCCGACACTCTGGTGCTGGAAAAACGCTTTGCCGGGGATGTTGTCTGGCTGCGGATAAAAGCGCCAGCCTCCGTGATGGAGCAGTTTGAAATTTTTGAGCGGCGTTCGATGCAGTGAGAATGTGGGCGGTGCGGTTTTTCTTCCACAGATGCAAGTCGTTTGGATGCAGCGAAAGTTTGACACGCAAATTACCGCTTCGATATAAATAAATGTAAGCGTTTTCAATCTGATAGAAAGTTTCTGCGCCGCTGGGTCAAGATCGCTACGGGCCCGCCGAAATCGGCGACTGCATGGATGAAATTCTGAAACAACTAGTCGAACTACTAACCGGCTCTGTGCCGACGGTAGTGATTTTCGTGCTGCTTGCATTCGCATATCAGCAGTTGGTGCATGCGCCGCTGATGAGTGTGCTGGCAGAGCGCCGCGCCCGCACCACCGGGGCGGTAGAGAAAGCCCGCGCTGCGATTGCAACCGCGGAGACGCGGACCGCAGTCTATGAACAGAAGATGCGTGAAGCCCGCGTCGCCGTGATGAAGGCGCGTGAGCAGCGTCTGCTGCAGTGGCAGCAGGAACGCGAAGCTGCGTTGGAGACCGCACGCCATGCTGCTCAGCAGCAGGTGGCAACCGCGGTAGACGATATCCAGAAGAG
>CAIZGA010000638.1 GCA_903932385.1 uncultured Acidobacteriota bacterium | reverse complement strand
TCATCCCGGCCCCCATGCTGCTCGACGCTTCCACCACTGCTCCCGCGCCTTCGCAGAATTACGCACCCGCTCCGCGCCTCGCATCGCCCGGTCAGAAATCTCCCACGCCGGTCCCCGCGCCGCCCATCGCCTATAGCTATCTGCATTACGCCCCGCCGGTCACCCAGAGCGATATCGACTCCGGTGCCGCCGCGCCTCCCAGCACCACCGCCGATAGCGACATCGACTACAACGAAGACCTCGACTCCGCCGAGTCCATCATCAACGCAGACATCGCCGCCACCACGCTGCCGCCGCATTACAGCACCACCGGCCTGCCCACGCCGCTCTACGGCTCGCATGAAATTCTTCTCCATCAAAATCAAATGGCAGACATCGAAGGCCTCGGCCGCATCCGCAATGACGCCGACCTCGAGCGTCTCCGCCGCGCCGGCCAGTTGCTGCCGCTGCCCCTCAGCTTCCATCTCACCGTCGACCCGCGCCTGCCCGTCAACCGCCGCTTCTGCCGTCCGTGGACAGCCAGGTTCCTCGCCGACATCTCCACATCCTTCTACGCGCGCTTCGGCACGCCGCTGCAGGTCAACTCTGCCGTCCGCACCATCGCCGTGCAACAGCATCTGGAACGCATCAACGGCAACGCCGCTCCCTCTGCCGGCGCCACCGCATCGCCGCACCTCACCGGCGCCGCCGTCGACATCAGCAAGCGCAATCTCTCCTCCGCGCAAATCGCCTGGATGCGCGAACATCTCCGCACCATTGAAGCCGCCGGCAAGATTGATGTTGAAGAGGAATTCCAGCAGTCGGTCTTTCACATCAGCGTCTACAAAACCTACGCTCCGCCCGCCACACGCAAACACTCGCCCGCACGCAGCCTTTCGCAACTCTCCGGCAGCGCGGCCTCGCCCGGCGGCGACAACTAATCTCCGCAAAGAAAAACGGCGCAGCTTTCGCCGCACCGTCTCTCCTGCTTTGCAACTTCAACTCATCGCTGCAATTTAAAAACTAATAATGATCACGATTTTCAGTGGGCAACAATCAGCATTGACGGTGATTTTTATTTTTGCCGCCGTGCCCTGTCCACCCGTGTTGTCCTGTAAGGATATCGCTGCACCCTTCAGCTGCTGCGCCGTAAATCCATTCTTCAGCAGAATCTGCGATGCAATATCAGTGTTCTTCGTTCGCACTGCAGACAACAGCGCCTGCTTGTCAGCCACTGACGATGAGATTCCCACACCGGCCTTTCTGCACGTCAGTTGCACTTGCGCCATGTCCGGCTGCGACACCTGCGCTGTCGCCGGCTTCACGGCTGTCTGCGCACTCGCTGTTCCGTATCCTGCAACCACCATGGCCAGCACGGCTCCTGCTGCCATCATCCTTCGTATTGTGTTGTTCATCACTGCTCCTGACTTTTCATCACTTACGAATTGAACTCATTACAGAGCGAGCATCCTATTAGCGTCGTTTATCCAATGTCAACATCCATCCCCAATTCTTTTCGTGCATCCCCCACCCCTGCCGTCTACAATTCCACCATCCCTCCATTGCCATTTTTCTCAAGGAGATATCCATGTCAGAACAGGAATCCGCTCCAGCGCTCTCGCAACTCCAGCGCATCACCAATACCTTTATTGCCCCTACAAAAACTTTTGCAGACATCAACCGCAGCGCCAGCTGGTGGCTGCCCTGGCTGCTCTCCGCCATCGTCAGCCTTGTTTATTGCGCCGTCGTCATCAGCCGCGTCGGCATGGAAACCATCATCGATGGCATCATCGCGCACAGCCCGCGCCTCGCCACGCAACTCGCTCAGAACCCTCTGCTCGAACCAAAGGTCCGCGACTCCATCGCCACTTCCATGAAGTTGATGTGGGGCTCGCCCATCCTCTCCATCATCGGTGCGCTCGCCATCGCCTCGCTCTTCCTCGGCAGCGCCAACTTCATCTTCGGCGGCCGCGCCACCTACACCCGTCTGCTCGCCGTCTGGTATTACGCCTCGCTCCCGCTCCTCATATATTTCCTCATCATCATTTTGATGGCCGCCTTCGGCCTCACCGGCGAAAATTTCTACATCAAAAATCCCATCGGCACCAACATCGGCTTCTACCTTGATGGCACCTCCATTCCTGCGCCAATCATCGCCCTGCTCACCGCACTCGACGTCTTCAGCATCTGGACCGCCGTCCTGCTCACCCTCGGCATCTCCACCGTCGCCGGCATCCGCCGCAGCTCCGCCGCCATCGTCGTCTTCGGCTGGTGGCTCGGCTACATCGGACTGCAAATGCTCGGTTCACTCTTTAGCTAGCCGCATTCGCAGCAACAAAAAAGCGTGGCCCAAAGGCCACGCTTTTTCTCTTGCTCTGAAAATTTATTTACTCAGTCCAGTTTTTGAAAACCAGTGACCCATTCGTTCCGCCAAACCCAAACGAGTTTGAAAGCGCATACGTCACTTGCTGCTTCACCGGAGTCTTCGGAACATAATTCAACCGGCATGCCGGATCCACATTGTCCAGGTTCACCGTCGGCGGCACAATTCCATTCTGCATCGCCATAATCGTGATGCCCGCCTCCAGTCCGCCCGCGCCACCCAGCAAATGCCCGGTCATGGACTTGGTCGAACTAATCAGCAGCTTGTGGCTCAGCGCATGCTCGCCAAACAACGTCTCCATCGCTTTCGATTCCATCGCATCGCCCAGCGGTGTGGAAGTCGCGTGCGCATTCACATAATCAATCTGCTCCGGCTGCAGGTGCGCGCTCTTCAACGCATTGCGCATCGAGCGGTAGCAGCCCTCGCCATCCGGCGCCATGCCGGTCATGTGGTACGCATCTGAACTCATGCCGTAGCCGATGACTTCCGCCAGGATTTTTGCCCCGCGGGCCTTGGCAAACTCCAGCTCTTCCAGAATCAGAATGCCGGCGCCTTCGCCCACCACAAAACCGTCGCGGTCCTTGTCAAAGGGCCGGCAGGCATGCGTCGGGTCTTCATTCCGTGTGGAGAGTGCGCGCATCGCCGCAAATCCGCCCACGCCCATCGGCGTAATCGCCGCCTCGGCTCCGCCCGCAATCATCACGTCCGCGTCGCCGCGTTCGATAATCCGGTACGCATCGCCAATCGAGTGTGCGCTGGTGGTGCAGGCCGTCGCCGCTGCCTGGTTCGGCCCCTTGGCTCCGTACTTGATGCTCACGTGCCCCGCCGCCAGGTTCACAATCGCCGCGGGTATAAAGAACGGCGATATCTTTCGTGGCCCGCCCGCAAGCAACGCAGAGTGCTCGCGTTCAATCACATCGAATCCGCCAATGCCGGACCCGATGTGTACGCCGATGTTCTCCGCATTTTCCGGAGTCACCTGCACTCCCGCCTGCGCCATCGCCTCGGCTGTTGCCGCCAGTGCAAAGTGGATGAACCGCCCCATCTTGCGCGACTCTTTTTTGTCCACGAATTGCAACTCGTCGAAGTTTTTCACCTCGGCGGCAAAGCGCACGGAATGCCCCTCGGTATCAAAACCGACGATGGGCGCCATGCCGCTTTTTCCAGCAAGCAGGCTTTGCCAGATCTCAGCTGCTGTATTTCCCACTCCGCAGATGAGGCCCAGCCCAGTAACGACAACGCGACGCTGCAAGGCTATTTGCCGCCTTTCGCATTCTTCGCGATGTAATCAATCGCGTCCTTTACCGTCTTGATTTTTTCCGCATCTTCGTCCGGAATCTGGATGTCGAATGCTTCTTCAAACTGCATCACCAGCTCGACAACGTCCAGCGAGTCGGCGCCCAGGTCTTCCTGGAACGATGCGTTGGGGGTTACCTCTGCCTCGTCCACCTGCAGCTGCTCTACGATGATCTGTTTTACCTTGTCTTCTACGGCCATCACATTCTCCTGTCATAGTGCCTTCGGGACTTTTGTCCCTTGGCCAATTTCGCTGCGGTGGTACATGCTGCCAGCCACATGTTCATGGTTCCCAACGGCTTTCGCCGCCTTGCCTGCGCACGGTGCCGGCTGCTTCACGGGTCCTCAGTTGGATTGCCCCGAGATTTCAGTCTACTTACCGCCTAAAGCAGTGTAAAGCAATCCCGCAGATTGGCAAGCAAACACTACCACTTCCGTCAAGCTCTAGTGGAGGTTTTAGTTCCAGACCCATTTCGAGAATCAGGCATTCTTGCTTTCAATCGAATTTTGTTTGGGGTTTTCGATTCGTGACTCTTAGGGCATATACTACAGGCCATATGCAAGGAATATGGTGCATTATTGGATTCATTATCGGCGCAGTAACTGTGTATTTCTTCACAAAGCCTCGATTATTGAGGGCAGAGTCAAACGCTGCAAATGAAAGAGTTAGAGCTGATGAAGCAGAAAAACAACGGCAAAAACTTGAAATCGATCTGGCCGCAGCACGTGTGCATGAAGATCAACTTGCTGATGTGACTCGCTTGATTGCTGAACGCGACTTAACTATTAGAGAGCTAGATAAGCAATATGCATCTTTATCAACAAGTATTGAAGAGCGTGAGAAGGCTTTAAAAGAAGAACGCGAACAGCTAGATAAACGTGATGAACACATGAAAGCGAAGTTCACACAACTTTCTGCAGAGGCACTAAAAGCCAATAGTGAACAATTTTTAGACAATGCAAAACGTGTTCTCGATCTCCAGTATAAAGCTGCCGATTCTGAAACAGCCTTACGTCAAGAGAAAATTGCTCAGCTGGTCAAACCTATCCAAGATGGCATAAAGGCCATTGGTGATGCAACAAAAGACTTAGAGAATAAACGCGAAAAGGCATTTGGATCAATCGAAGAACAATTACGGCAATCAATTGAGCAAGCAGCTGAAGTAGCAAGACAAGCAAGTGGGCTCAAGGATGCTTTGAAGAAACCTACAGTACGCGGTCGTTGGGGCGAAGTTCAACTCAAGAACTGCATTGAGCTGGCGCAAATGGAAGAACATTGTGATGTGACATTTCAAGACTCATCGCTTGGATACGATGAAAGAGTTATACGTCCTGATATGACTGTACGTATGCCAGGTGGGCGGAAAATTGCTGTTGATGCAAAAACTCCAATGGATGCATTTCTTCAATATATCGATGCAACCACAGATGAAGCGAAAAGTGCTGCGTTGTTTAAACACGGAAAAGCAGTAAGAGCACATATAAGTAATCTTGCAAAAACCGACTATATGCAGAAGCTTGCTGGAAGTCCTGATTTCGTGGTCATGTTTCTTCCAAATGAATCATTTCTTGCTATGGCACTGGAAAAAGAGCCGTCCCTTATGGAAGATGCTCTGTCGAAAAAAATCCTCATTACTACTCCAGGAACACTTATTGGATTGCTGAAAGTAATAAGGTATGGATGGACCGAACAAAAATTGGCAGTCAATGCTCAGAAAATTTCTGATGAGGGTGCGAAGCTAAACACTGAACTCACACGTTTCTTAGAGGACTTCGCCAAGCTGGGAAATGCTTTGAAGGCAGCATTGAAGGCATATGATGACAGTTCAAGGCGTGTTGAAAGGCAGATTACAAGTGCGTCTGGAAAGCTCGCACAGCTAGGTGCAAAAAGTCGAAAAGCATTAACTGGCAAGGCCGTGCGTTCGTTACCATCATCTGAGGAAGTTGATGACGATACGAATTACCTCCTGCCTATAGAAGAATCAGACTCAGAGATCATAGATATTTAAAAGTGTGTTATGAATCTCCGCTCCCTCATCCTCGCCGCTCTGCTCCCGGCCACCGCGCTCGCCCAAGCTCCACAGCCGCCTTTGCAGATGCCGCCCACCTCCGGCCTCATCCTCACCACGCAAACCACGCTCGTCCTCGTCCCCGCGCTCGTCCGCACCAAATCCGGCCAGCTCGTCTACACTCTCACCGCCAACGATTTTTCCCTCACCGACAACGGCGTTCCGCAAAAACTTTCTCTCATTGACGACACAGATTCGCAGCCGCTCGCCCTCGTCATCGTCGTGGAAAACGGCGCTGTCGGCGCGCATGAACTCGACAAGCTTGCCAACCTCGGCAACTTTCTCGACAACCTCGTCGGCGGCGTTCGCCATCGCGTCGCCATCGTCAGCTTCGACTCCACCCCGCACATCGAGCAGCCCTTCACCTCCAACATGCGCACCATCTCCGCCGCCATGCAAAACATCACGCCCGGCAATGACGGCGCCGCCATCCTCGACGCTCTCAATTATTCCGTCGGCATGTTGCGCCAGCAGCCCGATAATTTCCGCCGCGCCATCCTGCTCTTCAGCGAAACCATCGACCACCACAGCCACTCCGATCTCAGCCAGACCCTCCGCGCCATCACCGACACCAACACCATCATTTATTCGCTCGGCTTCTCCACGCCGCGCAATGAACTCGGCCACGGCAGCGGCAAAGCGCTCGGCGACTCAGAACCCGGCCCGCCGCGCGACCGGTTCCCAGCAGAGTTCGACGAACGGCGGCGAGTGTACTTCCGCCCGATTCCATTTCCTGACGAAAGCGGTAGAGAAAATAGATTGTGTTGTCGTCGGCGAGTC
>CAIZGA010000637.1 GCA_903932385.1 uncultured Acidobacteriota bacterium | reverse complement strand
TCGCCTGCCAGATGTGGTGCTGATAGCCCTTCTGCCCCGGCCGGTAGGATTGCGCAGTGGAGAGCATCGCGTCGGGCGTGCGGTAGGTGACCTTGTTCACCTCCGACATGACGATGCCGTTTGAGTCGGGATTTAGCAGCCGCGACATCATCGGCATCAGACCAAGCGGGCGCAGCACTCGACCCGTAGTGTGCAGCGGTTTGAACATCTCGTAATTCCACATGTGGTTGCGGTCGAGCGCATCGTAGGTCATGTTGATGACCTCAGGATTGGTGAATGCGCCCATGGCCCACCAGGTTTCGTAGTCCTTCACGTCGTCCAATTTCAATCCATACTGCGTGGCGGCTTCAGTGGTCAGCGGAATTGAGTGGCGTTCGCGGTTCACCATCTCTGCCGGTTGGTCGAGGCCAATCGCCTCCAACACCGGGGGCAGCGTGTAGCGACGCGATGTGGCCAGCATTGTGCAGGCCATGTCCACGGATTGAAAGCGGCCGCAGCCGAAAATCATCGTCTGAAAACTGACCAGACTGTCTCCTGCGGCGCTCATGATGTGTTGCGCATAGGCGCGGCCATGCGAGGTGCCCATCTGGCCGTAGAACGAATTCACCGCCATATCGAAGAGGTAGAGGTCGACCATCATGGTGGCGCGTGATTGAATGTCATCGTCGCCGGCAAAGTCCACCAGGTTCAGCAGCGCGGCCAAGTCCATGTTGTAGTAGGGGACCGAGTCCCACTCCGCCGGACCGACGCGTGCGCGATAGTTCAACCAGCGAAGAACTTCGCCATGTGCTTTGTCGCGATGCGCAGATCCAGTGCGGCCATCGTTTTTGAAATTGAAATCGGGAAACATCTGCCCCAGCAGATAGTCCGAACCATGGGTGATGATCTGATGGTTCTCCGTCCAGATTTCAGCTTCGGAGAGACCCGGCTCATCCAGTGCATATTTGTAATCCAACAGCACGTCGCGGATGGCATCGGCTTGCTGCTGACTTAGGCGGCCATTGGCGTGATGCAGGTAGTAGAGCCGAACCAGACCGGCGATAGTGAAGTCGGAGGTGTCGCGCCGCGCGTTGAGTGATGCATCGAGAACATTCGCGGTCAGCGTGTGGTTGGTATCGGCTTCGAGTTTCAGCAGCTCCATCCAGACGGCATTGCCGTTGGTTGGCGTAGGTTTCTTCGCGGCCCACTGCAGGTAGAGTTTGCGGCGCTGCTCAAAGGTGGGGGCTAGCGGCGTTCGCAGATACGGGTCATCACCCGGCTTGGGCTTGCGAGTTTCGGGATAGCTGAACTTCAGCGGCTGCGGCGTGGCGGCGTCGGCGGTTTTGCTGCCGATGGCCAACTCAGTGCCCAGTGTGGCGAGTGTGGCTCCTGTGCCGGCCAGAAAATGCCGTCGCGACAGGCGCGAGAGTTTCTGCAATGCATTACGTGATGCTTGGGTCGTGCTGGCATCAGCCATCCAGCGATAGTAGCAAATCTCGCGGAAGATGTTTGCGGGTTCGTAGCTTTGCAGCTTGTCTCTGGATGCGGATTAAGTAGAATAGTAAGAATGGTTTACAGCGAGAGACAAGCCTCTGTTCTGGCGGCGGCGCGCAAGTTGGCACCGGTGCAGGCCGTGCTGGTAACGCATCCTCCGGATGTGCGATATCTGAGCGGATTTACCGGCTCGAATGCAGCGCTGTGCATCACTGCGAAGGCCGCTGTGTTGATTACCGATGGCCGCTACACCACGCAGGCGCGTCAAGAGTGCGTCGGTACGCGTGTCATCATCGCCAGCCGCGCAGTTCCTGACGAGGCCTGCATCTGGCTGGAAGAGAGCCGCGTTACACTTTGCGGCTACGATGCCGGCATCACCACAGTGAATGCGTTGGAACGGATGCGCAAAGGCATCAGCGGCAAATTGCGCCGCAAGTTTTTCTTCCCGCTGCCGCAAACAACCGCCGGATTACGCGAAATCAAAGAACGCAGTGAAATTTCTCAGCAGCAGAAGGCCGCCAATCTGGGATGCAAAGTTTTTGAACAGATGCTGGGCGTGATAGCGCCGGGCATGCGTGAAATTGAAGTTGCGGCGGAGTTGGAATATCGTGCACGCAGCCTGGGCGCCGAGGGCATGTCGTTCGATACGATTGTGGCCAGCGGACATCGTTCCGCATTGCCGCATGGCCGCGCCAGCATGGCCCGGTTGCCCCGCAAAGGCTTCGTAACACTGGATTTCGGTGTTATCCTCGGTGGGTACTGCTCGGACATGACTCGCACGGTGCATCTTGGACGGGCGGGGGATGCCGAACGCAAAGCATATGATGCCGTACTTGCGGCGGAGTTGGCAGCTATTGAGGCCGTCCACGCCGGGGTGAGTTGCGGCGAGGTGGATGCAGCGGCGCGAGATTTGCTGCACAAGGCGAAGTTGGCCAAGTGGTTCACGCATTCCACCGGGCACGGCGTTGGTTTGGA
>CAIZGA010000636.1 GCA_903932385.1 uncultured Acidobacteriota bacterium | reverse complement strand
TGCCGACAAATATTTTCGTGAGTCAGTGTATGACGCCTACATTCGCGATGACTGGCGGTTGCGCCCGGAGCTAACTATCAATGCTGGTCTGCGTTGGGAATATGGCGCACCGATAACAGAGTTATTTGGCAGGTTGGTCAATCTTGATATCGCGCAGGGCTTTACCGCGGTGGCTCCTGTGGTTGCGTCGAATCCAATTGGCTCGCTGACTGGAAATCATTACCCAACATCATTAATTCAGCCGGACAAGTTTGGCGTTGAACCGCGCATCGGTATTTCATGGCGGCCATTCTCTGGATCCTCAGTCGTTGTCCGCGGCGGCTACGGTCTCTATCAGGACACATCGATTTATCAGACGACGGCACTGAATATGGCACAACAACCGCCACAGCCTTCGCCATCAAAAAGTTTGAGCGTGCAGAACAGCAGCACCTGTCCGCTGACATTGGCAAACGGTTTTGTGGCCTGTTCCGGTACAACGCCAGATACATTTGCAGTCGACCCAAATTTCCATGTCGGCTATGCACAGGCCTGGCAACTACAGGTTCAGCGTGACCTGCCGGCCGCACTTGTGATGATTGCTACCTACTCCGGCATCAAAGGTACGCATGGAGTGCAGGAATATTTGCCCAACACATATCCCATCGGCGCGACCAGTCCTTGCCCATCCTGCCCGGTTGGCTTCGCATATCGAACATCCAATGGTGAATCTTCTCGTGAAGCCGGGCAGGTGCAGTTACGCAGAAGATTACGCAGCGGCTTTACCGCATCGGTGCAATATACCTATTCGAAGTCGATTGATGATGATGCTTCGCTTGGTGGCCAGGGACCCGTGGCCGCAGGTGCCGTCAGCCAGAGCACAGCATCACCGGCCATTGCGCAGAACTGGCAGAACCTGACTGCGGAACGCGGGCTATCGAGTTTCGATCAACGAAACCTGTTGAATGTGACTATGCAATACACAACGGGAATGGGTCTGGGTGGCAGCACTCTACTTGAAGGATGGAAGGGCAGAGCGTACAAGGAGTGGACAGTGATGTCCAGCATTACAGCTGGCAGCGGCATGCCGGAAACTCCTACATATTACGCAGCGGTTCCGGGAACCGGCGTCACAGGCAGCATGCGTGGGCAGACCACAGGGGCATCGGTATATGCTGCGCCGTCAGGGTTATTTCTAAACCCTGCCGCATATACAGCTCCGCCTAACGGACAATGGGGCAATGCTGGCCGAAATTCCATTACCGGACCTGGACAGTTTGCGATGAATGCATCTCTGGCGCGAACCTTTCGCGTGAAGTCGCGATACAACCTGGATATTCGCTTCGATTCAACGAATGTTCTGAACCACGTTACATACAGCAGCTACTTTACAACTGTGGCTAGCCCACAGTTCGGCCTGCCATCTTCAACCAGTGCGATGCGATCTGTGCAGACCACGGTTCGGCTGAGGTTTTAGCGATGAAAAGAATGATGAAACTATCACTACACTCGCTGCTACTTTTGCTTCCACTGCATGCCATTGCGCAGCAGGTTGGTGGGAATGCTCCATTTGGTGCAGTCAGCAACAAGATGACCATCATGGTGACAACACAGCTGGTGGTTGAAACCGTGGTCGTAAAAGATAAAAAAGGAAATTCTATCGGCAATCTCACCGATAAAGATTTCACTCTAACGGAAGACGGAGTTCCACAAAAGATTCGCTTCTGTGAACATCAGAAAATGTCTGAAACGACGACTCCGCTTCCCCCATCTAAGCCGAGTGACGAGGATCTAAAAGTTTATTACCGCCTTGCGCGTTCGCAGATAACGCCAGAAACACCAGGCGATATTCGCTACAGCAATCACCGGTTGCTCGCGCTATTTTTTGACATGTCTGCCATGCCGATGGCCGATCAATACAGGGCCTTGGCAGCAGCACAGAAATTTATCCGCACGCAGATGACCGGTTCAGACCTCGTTGCTATCATGCGATACTCTGGCGGCTCCGTGGATGTGCTGCAGGACTTCACAGAGGACCGCAATCGCCTGCTCAGCATCCTGCAGACCATGATTGTGGGCGAAGGACAGGGATCTGCAGAAACAACAGACGATGCGAGCAGTTCTGATACAGGTGCCGCATTCGGGCAGGATGACAGCGAATTTAATATCTTCAACACCGACCGGCAACTTTCTGCGCTGCAAACTGCTGCGGATATGCTGGGACACCTGAGTGAGAAAAAATCGCTGGTCTATTTCGCCAGCGGTCTGCGCTTGAACGGTGTGGATAACCAGGCGCAGTTGCACGCAACAATCGATGCGGCCATTCGCGCCGGAGTTTCCTTTTGGCCAATCGATGCACGCGGTCTGGTCGCTTCCGCGCCGCTAGGCGATGCGACGCAAGGATCGCAAGGCAATGCCGGGATGTACACGGGAGCTGCAGCTCAAGCGGTCTCAACCAATTTCCAGCAATCGCAGGACACTCTCTTTGCACTGGCCGGCGACACCGGTGGCAAAGCTCTTCTGGATTACAACGATTTGGATAGAGGCATCGTTCAGGCGCAACATGCGATATCCGACTACTACATCATCGGCTACTACACCAGCAACACAACGCAGGATGGAAAATTCCGTCGCATCAGAATCTCCGTGAATACTGCGGATGCCAGTCTTGACTATCGTCAGGGATACTTCGCCGGCAAACAATTCAATAAATTCACAGTTGCCGATAAAGAGAGGCAGCTGGAAGATGCACTGATGCTCGGCGATCCGATTACTGAACTGACCATCGCTATGGAAATTAATTATTTCCAACTGAATCGTGCAGAATATTTTGTTCCAATCGTTGTCAAGATTCCGGGGCGCGAACTTGCACTTGCCAAAAAAGGCGGGGCAGAGCATACGTTGATTGACTTCATCGGCGAGATTAAAGATAACTACGGCGGGACCACAGTTTCTAACGTTCGCGACAATGTGAATATAAAACTGAATGATGCCACGGCCGATGAACTGGCCAAGCGGCCTATTGAGTATGACACTGGCTATACCTTGTTGCCGGGTAGTTACTCGATCAAATTCCTTGCACGTGATGATGAAACGGGAAGGATTGGTACCTTCCAGACAACCTTTATCATCCCGAATCTAAACAAGGAAGAAAAGCGCGTGCCAATCAGTTCTGTCGTGTTGAGTGGGCAGAAAGTTGATTTGAAGAACGCGATTTATAACGCGCAGAAGGCGAAAGATCAGGACAAGGAAGCAGAAGCAAACCCGCTGGTGCAGAGCGGGCAGAAATTGATACCAAGCGTCACTCGCGTATTCAGCAAGGGCCGTGACGTCTATGTATTTCTGCAGGCATACGAGCAAGGCG
>CAIZGA010000635.1 GCA_903932385.1 uncultured Acidobacteriota bacterium | reverse complement strand
CTTCCTCGGCCACGCGATGCATTTCTTCGGTGCGGATCTGCACTTCAAACTGGTGCCCGCTCGGCGCAATCACCGTCGTGTGCAGCGACTGGTACATGTTCGCGCGCGGCATGCTGATGAAATCTTTAAACCGCCCCGGCACATACTTCCACTTGCCGTGGATCAACCCCAGCGCCGCATAGCAATCGCCCACCGTATCGGTAATGATGCGCACCGCCAGCAAATCAAATACCTGGTCCAGCGGCAAATGCTGCGTGCTCATTTTCTGGTGAACACTGTAGAGCCGCTTGATGCGCCACTCCACGCGCCCGGGAATTTTGTTCACCTTCAGCAGCTCTTCAATTTCCGCCGCCACGCCGCGCAGGAATTTTTCTCCGCTCGCGCGCACCTCGCCCATCTCGCGGCTCACCTGCTCGTACGTCAGCGGGTCCACATAGCGGAAGGCCAGGTCTTCCAACTCGCTGCGCAACTTGCCCATGCCCAGCCGGTGCGCCAGCGGCGCGTAGATGTCAATCGTTTCCTGCGCAATCATCTGCTGCCGTTCCGGCTTTAGATGCTGCAACGTGCGCATGTTGTGCAGCCGGTCGGCCAGCTTGATCAGCACCACGCGAACATCGCTCACCATCGCCAGCAGCATCTTGCGGATGTTCTCCGCCTGGCGGTCCTCGCGGTTCGCAAACTGGATCTTGTCCAGCTTGGTCACGCCTTCAACAATGTGCGCCACCTGCTCGCCGAACTGCCGCGCAATGTCTTCGCTCGTCACCGGCGTGTCTTCCACCGCGTCATGCAGCAGGCCCGCCGCCAG
This sequence comes from uncultured Acidobacteriota bacterium, assembly GCA_903932385.1. Classification (GTDB taxonomy): domain Bacteria; phylum Acidobacteriota; class Terriglobia; order Terriglobales; family Acidobacteriaceae; genus CAIZGA01. The sequence continues at coordinate 747 of CAIZGA010000635.1, read as the reverse complement.
CGCCGTCGAATCCATCCGCATCTCGGCCAGCACCTGCGCCACCTCCAGCGGGTGGATCACATACGGCTCGCCGCTCGCGCGCTTCTGCTCGGCATGCTGCTCCACGCAGTACGCCCACGCCCGCCGGATAATTTCCAGGTCGTCGCCCGGCCGGTTTTCATGCACCGTCGCCAGCAGCTTCTCAAATTTTTTCTCTATGCTTTCGGGAGCGGCAACTTCGGCGCGCTTTTTCTTCGCGGCCTTCACCGGCTTTTCCGCAGCAGCCGTTTCCGGCGGCAGAGCTTCCGCCCCACCCGTCACCGGCTTTGCACCGGCATCACTGCGCGCTGGCCCCGTGGTCGCCATACCTGATTATAGGCCGCACCCCCACCTCCCGCGAAAATCCCCTCACCACATCCGCATTCCAATTCATGCGAAGATGGTTCCAGACATGCCCGCAGATAAAACATCCCGCAAGCCCGCTGTGAAGACGCCAGCCGCCAAATCTCCCACCAAGTCCCCGGCCAAATCCCCCGCGAAATCTGCGGCAAAACCCGCAGCCAAAAAATCCGCGCCCGCTAAATCTCCCGCGCCGAAAATTCTCGTCCCCGAATTTTCCGAAGCTGAAATAATCGACGCCGAATATACCGAACCCGATCTCCCCGCAGCACCCGACGGCCCCACCGGCGCGCTCGTTCTCATCTCCCGCCGCGCTGCAGACCGTCTCGCTGCCGGTGTGCGCGGGCGGGCAGATTCTGCGCCGGGACG
>CAIZGA010000634.1 GCA_903932385.1 uncultured Acidobacteriota bacterium | reverse complement strand
TTCTGCAGGAAGTTACTCATGGAAGACTCTGAAATAAGGAAATCTCCGGCGGCGTTGGTGGCTTCCGATGTGGTTCCGGCGATGATGAGGGCATTGGCGGTGTGGGTCGGGTTGGGCAGGTAGGCGATGACGCTGTAACCGAGCGGACCACCCTGCGTGGAGGGCGGAACGGAATACTTTGCCTGCTCGCCGGCCTGAGGATGCAGGTTGGTGATGTAGGACTGGTTCAGGCGAGGGTCATACTCGATGGCAAAGTTGCGGTTCTCTGAAAACATTTCCACCCAGGGGTTGGAACGCGGGCTGCCGATGAGGATGACATTGTTGTGCTTGATGGCATCGACGGTATAGTCGCGCGCGTAGACCACAGAAATATTGCTGGCTGAAGTATCCAGCGACTGGATTTGCTGCGCGACGCGGAAATCGCCGAAGCTGCCGTTGTTGCGCGAGAGCAGCATCTCCAAAACATTGCGGTCGAGGCCGGGCGAGGATGCCTTGATGGAGTTGATGTAGCTGCGGTCAAGATAATCGCTGAGCGAGATGGGGCGCTTGAGAATGTCTTCGATCAAGGTGAAGGAAGTATCTGCCAGGATGATGTTGGTCTGCTGTGGTGTGTTGAAGAAGTGCGGCCAGAAGTCTGCCAGTGCAGGATGACCTTCCCATGCGTGGATGAGGTGGCTCATCTTTTCGTTCTCGCGCGAAAGCGTCAGGTCACGCATCCAGAGAATGCTGCACAAGACGACCAGCACAATCAGCATGGCGGTAAGCAGGCGCGGAAGAAAGCGCGGCGCCTCTTCCTGCACTACAACCGGGGCCACAGGTTCGGGAACTTCAATCTCTTCCGCGGTGCGGCGGCGGAAGACGGGGAGATAACTGCCGCGGGGAATCTCAAAAACGATGGGCTCGGTAAGGCCTTCATTCTTGAAGTAGTCTTCGATGCGGCTGCGGAGTTTGGTGGCGTTGACGCGGACGATGTTGTCCTGGCCGGTGTCGTAGGACTCGTCGCGGCCGAAGACCAGCTGGCCGATTTCCTGCTCGTGAATCTCTGTGCTGTTTTCTTTAATGCTCTTGTGGCCAACGTAGAAGAGGAACTCGCGCAGGCGGGTGGCGCGGGTGAGGTGCGAGCTTTCTGCAACGCGCTCCAGCAGGCTCCAGCATTCATCCCGCGTGGGCGCGTCGTGGTCCTTGATGCTGTTTTGCAAGCTCATACCTATCTGGCCCTGGGTGGCGACGACAACTTCCCTGCCCGGTGCACTGCACGCACCTGCACAGAAACTGTGACGCTCATTAACAGAGGTTACATGAAAATATATGCCCTGCCTTGTGGATGCGTACAGAAAATAACGATGAATTCCATTGGCTGAAATTTGGCGACAGACGACGGCAAAGCGTGGTGGCAAGTTGTTGCAGCGATGGACTATACTTTCGCCAACTCAGGAGCACGCTGAAGTGGCAACAGACCCTGCAAACACCCCACAGGACTCACGCGGAATCTGGCAGAAAACCAAGACAGTGCTGCGGGAAAAAACCGCCGCACTTAGCCAATTGCGCTACGCCGATGTGAAGACCGCGGTGATGGCGAATCCGCGTCAGTCTGCGATTATTGCCGGAGTTTCTGCAGCAGTGATTGTGATTGCAAGCGCGGCCACGCTGCACTATCGTGAGAGCGAAGTGCCGGCCCTGGCACCGGGGCATCATCTGGACTTCAACCAGGATGTGCAGCCGATTCTGGCCAGCAATTGTTTCAGCTGCCACGGGCCAGATCCGCAGATGCGCAAGGGTGGGCTGCGTCTGGACATTGCGGAGTACGCCTTCAAGAAGCGCCCTGGACATCCTGATGCGATAGTTGCCGGGCATCCCGAGCAGAGCGAACTGATTCGGCGCATTGAATCGAAGAACCCCCACTTTCTGATGCCGCAGTCTCCGCAGGGCGAAGCGCGGCCAATGAAGCCGGAAGATATTGCGATTTTGAAAGAGTGGATTCGCGAAGGTGCCGTCTACCGGCCACACTGGGCATTTGAAAAACCGACTCGACCGGCACTGCCCGTCGAGCAAAGTGACCCGTGGGTGAAGACGCCGATTGATGCGTTCATTCTGGCGCGGATGAAGAAGGAAGGGTTGAAGCCGTCACCCGAGGCCGACAAAGCAACGTTGATTCGCCGCGTGACGCTGGACCTAACCGGGCTATTGCCGACTCCTGCAGAAGTTAATGCGTTTGAGAAAGACAATTCGCCGAATGCCTATGAACATGTTGTGGATGGCTTGCTGGCGCGGCAGAGTTTTGGCGAAACGCGTGCGCGTTACTGGCTGGACTATGCGCGCTACTCCGACACCTATGGCCTGCACTATGACAATACGCGCGACATCTGGCCGTACCGCGATTATGTGATTCGCGCCTTCAACAACAACAAACCATTCGACCAGTTTGTGATGGAACAGCTGGCGGGCGACCTGATGCCAGCGAAGAATCTTGACCCGCTGATTGCAAGCGGTTACGTGCGGCTGGGCGTGAGCAGTAATGAAGGCGGAACAATTCCTGAAG
>CAIZGA010000633.1 GCA_903932385.1 uncultured Acidobacteriota bacterium | reverse complement strand
TGGAGTATGCGAGCGAATACTCCTGCCGCTCGACGCTGGCGCACAAGGACGCGGCGATTGCGGTGATCTCGCAGTCTGGCGAAACGGCGGACACTTTGGCCGCGCTGCGCAAGGCGATTGGCCTGGGACATCGCACATTGGCGATTACCAATGTTGCGGCGTCTTCGATGGCGCGCGAGGCCGCGCTCTCCATGCCGACAATGGCGGGCGTGGAAAAAGCTGTGCCGGCCACGAAAAGTTTTGTGACGCAGCTGACGGTGCTGTACCTGTTGGCGCTGTTTGCCGCCGAAGAAAGCAAAACGCTGGACAAGGCGACAGTCGCAGAGAAGTTGAAGGAATTAATTGCGTTGCCGGAATTGCTGGCATCGCAGTTGCCGGAGTTGCAGAAGGCGACGGACAAAATTGCCGCGGACTACAACAACGCGACATCGTTTCTCTACCTAGGGCGCGGCGTGCATTACGCGATTGCGCGTGAAGGCGCGCTGAAACTGAAGGAATCATCGTACGTGCAGGCGGAAGGATATCCGGCGGGCGAACTGAAGCATGGACCGAATGCGCTGGTGAGCGAAACTTCGCCGCTGGTGATTCTGGCGATGCAGGACAGCAGCGATGCGGACTCCGTTCTGCGGTATGACAAGACTCTGCAGCTGATGCGTGACATGCGTGCGCAGGGCGCGAATATTTTCGCCATCATCAACCGAGGCGATGCGGCGGCGAAGGGATTGGCAACGTATTCGGTGGAACTGGATCCGGTGAGCGAACACCTGTTGCCCATCTGCGAAGTGGTGGTGTTGCAATTCTTTGCGTATTACATTGCGCTGCATCGCGGCGTGGATATGGACCATCCGCGCAACCTGGTGAAGGCAGTCGTCGTCGAGTAAGTACTGCCGAGAAATTATTTCTGCGGAATTTGCTGCAGCAGCCAGGCAGCAAATTCTCCGCGGTGAATGACGCCGGTGCGCGAGCCGATAGCAAATCCGAGTGGCTTTAGATCTTCCCACGCAACCTGATTCTTGGCGCGAAGTGACGCAGCAAATGTCACGTCCACGCTGATGTTGTCAGCGGCAAAAGCTTTTACAACATCATCCGGTGTAACCGCTGCATCAGGCGCGCCGTGTAATGTGTTTGAACCCAACGGCAGCCAACCACGCGCGCCGGCCATCTGCATGGCGGCGAAATTCTCCGATCCAACATTGACATCGTCATACCAGAAGATGGGATGCCCAAGCTGCGCCAACGACAACTGAAGTTGCTGCAGCTGCGCGGGCGTTGATTCAATCTGCTGGGGCGTGGTGTGGTGTGCGAGTGAGAATGCGAGCGTGGCGCCAACGGCTTCCCCATCGGCCCACTCGGTGGGATGTAGGCGATAGGCCCCGTTGGTGATGTGCGTGGTGCCGATGGTTTTGCCGACAGCGAGCAGGTTGTCGGCGTCGCGGGCGATGAGCGCGCCGAGAGGAATTTCATACGGCTTCGATGCGGAAACAAAATCCTGCCGCTCGCAACTATGAATGTCGATGGGATACCAGCCGATGCCGACAGTGTCAGGATAAAGCTGCGCGCGCGAACCGGGTTGGAAATCAACAGCGAGGTCTTCTTCAACAATGGTGCGCAGCGGAATGATGCGGCGCGATTCGCGAATGTAGGGGAATTGCGAGAGACCGTCGCTGCTGCCCATTTCCGCGGGAAGAATTTTCAGGTCGGCATAACCCACGCCGGTATGGTCATCGCGGGGCACGCTGTTTTCAATCCACCAGGCAAAGCCGAGCGACTGACGCTTCGCATCCTGCAACGCATGGGCCTCAAGCGTTGCGTCACCGCTGAGCAGGTTGGAGTCGCAGTGATCGTTGCTGCTCCAATTAATCATGGCGCGGTCAGTGGGATAATCTGCGGGCGTAAATTTTGACGCATCCACAGAGCGGCGATAGACCCAGAAGGATCCGGGCAGGCCGGGGCGCGCTTCATAGAATCCGTAGGTGAGCAGCTTGCCGTGTCCGTAGTCGACGACCATGGTGTATTGCGAGAGAAAAGATTCATACGCGGTCGGCTTGGAGACAGAGTGTGCCGCAGTCGATTGATCGGCGGCGAGTACGAAGGGATAGGTGAAGCTTTGGCTGGCATGCGGTTGCGCGACGGCAGGCGCATTGCGCTCGTGCGTCTCCGACTGCGCTTCCGCGCCGACGCGATAGGGAAGGCCGCTGAGCGCGATGAGATCGCCGAGTTCGGTGGCTTCCACGAAATATTTTCCGTGCAGGCGCAGCCACTGCTGATGCGCGAAGTCGTAAGCCAGAACGCTTCGCAGTTTGCGGCCATCACGGTCTACAGAGACAGGTGCGGTGTGTGTCCAGAGTTTGAGATGTTTGTTTTCGAGTGAAGGCTGCAGCATCTGCATCAAAATCTTTTCCGCAGGCGCGGGTTCAAAACAAAGTCGGCCTACCCAGCAACCACCGGGATTGGCGATCGGACCGGCGATGGCTTGCGCGGTGGTGAGTGATTTGTCGCGACGAGACTGCGCATAAAACTCGCGAATGCGTCGGCTGAAGCTGAGATAGCTGGCCGTGCCGCCAGTGGTGTCAATATATTTGTTGTCGTCAAAAGCGGAGACGCCCTGCGATGTGGCCTGGCCGCCGACCCACAGCGTTGGCTCCGTGAGGCAGACCGTGTCGTGATTGTTGACCGCAGCGAGTGCGGCACTGACTCCGCCCAACCCGCCGCCGATGATGACAATATCGCATTGCACGTCGCGCGCAGGGCCGGCCTTTGGTGTGACGAGAGCCGCAGTGGCATCGCCTTCAGCGGAGATGCGCATCACATCGAGCAGAGGTTTGGTGGTTGGCTGCTGTGCATGCAGCGGCGGCAATGCCAGCGCGAGCAGCACGGTGTGCAAAAGAAATTTTCCAGACATATGTTTCTTGCTCCTTCAGCGGATGCGCTACAGCTTCCACGGCGACTTCATCCAGGTTTCAATTTCTGCAATGGTGGCGGCGACGTCCTGCTGTTCGCATAGCAACAACATGGCGAGCGAATATTCTTCGCCGATAGGAATGGCGATGCTGCCGTCGCGCACCGTTGCAGGTTTAGTGGAGTAGGATTTCCATGCGCCGCCGGAAATTTCTCCAGCGATAATGACTGGCTCTTGCAGAGCGCCGTTTGTATGCAGCGAGAGCGAGCCGGTGCCCATAGGCAGCAACAGCACGCGCCGCGAAGATGTGAGCGGTTGGCTGCCGAATGCAATCGCCATCATGTGTAGATTGGTATCGATGAGCGGATGTGCGTCAACGCTGACGTTGCCGGTGCTCTCCACGGCCTGCACGCCATCGGATGTGGCAACAACAACGCCAGGCAGATGCGTGGACAACGAAAGCTGTACGTTGCCAGCGGCTGTGGGCAGGGAAATTTTCTGCAGCATGGCGCTGTGGTTCACCAGCACTTGAACTTCGCGCGCATCCTGCGTGGGCACGCGGAAGCAATGTACGCTGCCATCGGCGGGCGTGATGCGTTCGCTTGCGATTTCAAATTGCTGCAGCAGGGCACGGTAGAACTCGTGGCCGTAACGCTGATACTGCGCATCGCCGTGAAGCTCAATGGGGTCGGCGGAAAAAATGACGTGGCCTTTGCCGACTTCAAATTCAGTGACGACGGGGTGACCGTCTACGTCCGCCAATAAAGTTTTTGCACCGGCGGAACGCAGCACCATGGTGGGCGCAGCGGAATATTTCGGCCAGGCGTTGGAAGAGTTCGGGGCCGGCTGTAACATCACATCCGTTTTTTGAAATTGCAAATTGGGATAACGCTCGGAAACAAAATCAACGCCGCAAAGTCTCTGCAACCGCTCCGTGCGTGTGCGTTGGCGCAGCGTGTCGTAGCTGATGTCTCCGGAAAGATAGAGCTGACCGCCCTGCTGAACAAATTTTTCCAGCGCGGCAACAATCTCATCGCTGGGGCAATACGGCAGCGGATAGAAAATTGTTTTTGTGCCTGCCGGCAGGTCCGCGAGAAATTCATCGGTGAGCGTACCGAAGCGAACGTTAGCATCGAGCAGCAGGCGGATGGCATTCAGCTGGCCTTCAACAATGCGCATGCCCTGTCCGCCCATGCGATTGTCGCTGGCGAGTAGAAGAACGGTTTCACTTGCGACATATTTTGGCCG
>CAIZGA010000632.1 GCA_903932385.1 uncultured Acidobacteriota bacterium | reverse complement strand
GAAACTCACGTCAACGGCGCCGTGCGGCCCATCTTTGCAGACCCGGCCGCTGCAGAAAAACGTTTTCGCCAGCGTCTGCCGTTTTACAATCGCATCGCCGGCCTGCGTGTGGAAACAACCGGTCTGGACGTGATGCAGACTGTGGATGCGTTGCTGCATCAACTGGCGCGCCGCGCATCGCGGTAATGAACTCTCGGTAGAAAGTAGGCAAGTCGTGGCAACAAAACATAGCGATGGACATCCGTCCGAAAAAGCTGAACTTCATTCTGCTGCTCATGCCGAAGAACATCATCCCGGCCGGGTGGAGCAGAAGGTGGTTCGTGAGCGCAACCTGGTCCTCTATGCCGTTTGTGTTCTCCTTAGCTTGTATGTTGCCTGGCAGGTGCGCGAAGTATTGTTGCTGGTTTACGTCAGCGCATTGTTTGCCGTCGTTCTCAACCCGCTAGTGATTGCCATCGAGCATCTCCGTATTGGCCGCTGGCGTCCCGGTCGCGGCGCATCCATTGCGATTCTTCTATTCGGCAGCGTGCTCGGCTTTGGCGGATTTTTTCTCTTCGCCTTGCCGCCGGCATGGACGGACTTGAGAATTGTTCTCTCGCAGGCCCCGTCGCAGGCACCGATTATTCTTGCCCGACTGCGCGACCTGCCTTACGCGCAGAACATCAACATTCCCGCAATCAGCGCGCAGGTGGCCAGTGCGGCCTCTTCCAGCGCAGGATATTTGTTCGCTTCATTGCCGGCGTGGCTTACCACCGTTGGCGAAGTGCTCACGTCAATCATCCTCACCATCTACTTCATGCTGGAAGGCGACCACGCCTATGACTGGATGCTATCGCTGGTGCCGCAACACCGCCGCGCACGATTGAATGAAACGCTGCTCCGTGCCGAAGTTCGCATGGGCAAGTGGCTGCTGGGCCAGGGCGCGCTGATGCTCATCCTCGGCGTCAGCAGTACCATCGTTTTCTGGCTGTTGGGTGTGCGCTACTTCTATCTGCTGGGCGCACTGATGGGTCTCGCCAACATTGTCCCCGTTGCCGGAGCCGTGGTCACAGTCACCCTCTCCGCGCTGGTGGCCGGTTTCGACTCCTGGGAAAAGCTGGCCGGCGTGCTCATCTTCTACGCCATCTATGCACAGATTGAAAATGCCTACCTCATCCCGCGCATCATGCGCACCAGTGTCGACCTCGCGGGACTCGCCGTCCTCATCGCGTTGCTCATCGGCACCTCGCTGGCTGGAGTTCCCGGCGCAGTTGTTTCTGTCCCCACCGCCGTACTGGTCGCTGTGTTGATGGAGGAGTACGTCATCCACAAAGACAGCGAAGCCAGCAGCGACCTAGCCACCTGAATTTTCGTGCTATGTTATTGGCGAGAGTATGCGCCCATCCGTCTTCGTTCTCATCGTTCTGTTAATCTTTGCGCCATTCATGCGAGCGGAAGACTGTTTCAAAATTCATGGGCGAGCCGTCTGGTGGCGTGGAGATGCATATTTTTCAATCTGGCATGTGGGTACAAACCATAGTTAT
>CAIZGA010000631.1 GCA_903932385.1 uncultured Acidobacteriota bacterium | reverse complement strand
GGCATCGTGCTCGGCATGTTGGCCATTGTTGTCGGATCCATCTGGCTCGCGTACTTCACCAACATCATCACCGGCACGCTCACACTCTTCACGGCCATCGGATACGTCGCCATCTATACGCCGCTGAAACGCGCCACCACCATCGCCACCTTCATCGGCGCATTTCCCGGAGCCATGCCGCCACTCATCGGTTGGACCGCAGCGCGCGGACAGATTGAGTGGCCCGCCGTCGCTCTTTTCGCCATTCTCTTCATCTGGCAGTTTCCGCACTTCATGTCCATCGCATGGCTCTACCGCGAAGACTACGGCCGCGCCGGCATCCGCATGCTGCCGGTGGTTGAGCCGGACGGCTGGTCCACATCGCTGCAGGCGCTCATCTATGCCGTGCTCATGATTCCCGTCAGTCTGGCACCGGTCTGGCTGGGCATGGCCGGTTGGATTTACGGCGGCGCGGCCATTGTTCTCGGCCTCGGCTATCTCTGGTTTGCCATTCGCTTCCTGCGCATTACCCGCGCACCGGAAGCGGAAATCTCCCGCACATACGCGCGTGACCTGCTCAAATTCAGTGTCAGCTATCTGCCGCTGCTGCTTGCCTTCATGATGCTCAACGCCAAAGGAAAGATGTTCTTCTGATGACCACCGCGACCACGCAGGAAATCAAAACGCCGCGCAGCATCATCGCGCTCATCGTTATTGTCAGCGCGCTGGCCAGCGCCTTCATCTTCTGGCTCGTCTACTTCCACGCGCCGGTGGATGTAAGCGGAACGCAGCTGCACTTTCTCCCTGCGCTCAACGCCGTGTTGAATGCTTTTGCCGCCGTTGCACTTTTTATTGGCTTCAATTTCATTCGTGCCCGCAAAGTCGCCGCACACCGCACCAGTATGTTGGTGGCCTTCGTATTCTCTGCAATGTTTCTGGTCAGCTACCTGGCCAACTACGCATTGCACGGCGAGTATCACCTGCCCATCCCGCATGTCGGCGCTTTCTGGTGGAGCTACCTGCTGCTGTTGCTGTCGCACATTCTGCTTTCGGTCATCGCATTGCCAATGGTGTTGATTACATTTTTCCTCTCGCTCACCGGTCGCTTTCCCGCGCACAAAAAACTGGCCCGCTGGACCTTTCCCATCTGGCTCTATGTTTCCGTCACCGGTGTGATTGTGTTCTTGATGCAGGCCGCAACCCGATAGTTTCGCTTACAGAAGTTCAGCAAGGATGGAAATGTCAGACGTGCCAAAATTCGGAAAGCTGGCAGAAGATACGCGGCAGCTGCTGCGTACCGGCGGCATCATCTGCGTCTTTGGCACGGTCTGCGCCGTGCTGACGCTTACCGTCTGCGGCGGCGTCGGCATCCACGGGCCCAGCACCAACTCCGGCTGGCTCATGCTGATTGTCTTCATCATGTCCATGCCCTTCGGCCTTATGCTGCTCTCGCTCGGCATCGCCAAGTGGCTGCACCAGCGCAGGGAAGAAGCCCGCCGCCGCTAGCCGCCGTAGTTATTCCCCGATTCATCACAGGCAGATTTCTGCTATTCTCTCCACCTAAGATTCCAGTAACGATTAACGAACGGAGCGTATCACCATGGCTAAAGGCGTCAATAAAGTTCTTCTGCTCGGCAACGTGGGCAAGGACCCGGAAATCCGCGCCTCCAACGGCGGCCTCACCATCGCCAGCTTTTCGCTGGCCACCGCCGACCGCCAGAAGGACTCGACCGGCAACTGGACCGACAAGACCGAGTTGCACAACCTGGTCGCCTTCGGCCGCACTGCAGAAATTGTCCGCGACTAT
>CAIZGA010000630.1 GCA_903932385.1 uncultured Acidobacteriota bacterium | reverse complement strand
CGCGGCGGCGGTGGAGAAATACAAGAAGAAAAACGGCGGCAAGGACGAGCCGGACCCAACCTACGCGGCGATGATTGAGGCGACCGACACAGCGCTGGGCAAGCTGCGTGCGGCGTTGGAAAAAGCCGGCGTGGCAGACAACACGATTCTTATTCTGACGTCGGACAATGGCGGCGTCGGATTCCAGAACACGAGTTTGCATCGGATTGCGAACAATGGCGGGCTGCGCGCGGGCAAAGGATTTTTGTATGAAGGCGGGATACGCGAGCCGCTGCTGGTGCATTGGCCGGGCGTGACCAAGCCGGGCAGCAGATGCGATGCGCCGGTGGTGGGTATGGATTTTATGCCGACGATTTGCGGGATGGCGAATGCGGGCGCGACGGGACAGGTTTGCGACGGCGTGGATTTTGCTCCGCTGCTGCGCGGGCAGAAGTCGCTGGAGCGCGAGGCGATTTACTGGCATTACCCGCACTACAGTGATCAGGGCGGAACGCCGGCGGGTGCGATGCGCGAGGGCGATTGGAAGCTGATTGAGTTCTACGAGGACGGGCACCTGGAGTTGTACAACCTGGCGCTGGATCCGGGCGAGCAGTACGATTTTGCGTCGACGTTTTCCGGACGCGCGGAGCAGATGCGGCGGAAGTTGGAGACGTGGCGCGAGGGAGTGAATGCGCTGATGCCGAAACCGAATCCGGAGTACAACCCGATGCTGGCGAAGGTGCACGCGGGGCCGGTGGGTTGCAGCTGGGACGCGAGCGCGGCGTGCAAAGAGGATTAAGAATCTTTCTGCCGCTTCCCGGTATCATATTTACATGGACCTGAAAGTTTATACGACGAAGTGGTGCCGCGATTGCAAGGTGGCGAAGCAGTTTTTGGCCGAGCACAATATTCCTTACACCGAGATTGACATGGAGACGACGCCGGGAGCGGCGGACGAGTTGCATGCGAACGTGGGCAAGCACGCGGTGCCGCAGTTTGTGATTGACGGCAAGTGGGTGCAGCCGTATGTGCCGGGCAAGGGATTCAAGTTTGAAGAGATGAGCGAGTTGCTGGGCGTGAAGAAGTAACTGCCGCGCGGTAAGCGCAGGCGGCACGGGCATCGTGCATACTGGATGCTATGCAGGGCGCAGCGGCGGCAACCCAAACAACCCACGCAGTCATTGACCGGGAAAATCCCGGCGGCTTTGCACATGTGAAGGCGCTGGATGGCGTGCGCGGTGTGGCGATTCTGCTGGTACTACTGGACCATCTTTTCTGGGCGAACAATTCCACCGGGTCGCGATTTTTTGACACGCTGATGGCGATCCGCGGGGCGAGTTATTGCGGCGTGAATTTATTCTTCGCGCTCTCAGGATTTTTAATCACCGGCATACTTCTTGACACGCTGGAGATTCGCCACTACTTCAAAACTTTTTATATGCGGCGCACGCTGCGTATCTTTCCGCTGTACTACGGCGTGCTGGTGGTGTTGCTGCTGCTGACGGTGCCGATGCATCTGGTGTGGTCGGGCTGGCAATATTTTTACCTGACGTACTCGTCGAACCTGGCGGTGTGGTGGCATGGCGGGCCGCTGAATCTGGGGCCGTTCAACATTAATCATTTCTGGTCGCTGCAGGTGGAAGAGCAGTTTTATCTGGTGTGGCCGCTGGTGGTGTACAAGCTGCGCAAGCCGGAGAGGATTGTAAAAGCCTCGCTGCTGGGATGCGTGGCGGTGCTGGCGGTGCGAGTGTTTATTGTGGCGATGCGCGGCCATGCGGGATTTGAGAACCCGTATATGACGTATTCGCCGACGTTTGCCTGTGCGGACAATATACTTTTCGGCTGCGCGGTGTGCGCGTTGCTGCGGACAAAGTGGCGGGAACAATTTCTGCAGGCGGCACCGAAAATCTTTTTGGCAGTGGCGGTGGTGCTGGTCGCGGTGGGTATCCACAACCACGGGCTGGACTGGATGAAGAGTGTATTCATCCCGACGATTGGCTTCAGTCTGTTTGGCGTGGGTTGCGCGTCTGCCGTGGCGATGGCGTTGCGGAGCGGGTCGCTGGCGCAGAGATTTTTTGAGAACAGCGTGCTGCGGTTTTTTGGCCGCTACAGTTATGGCCTATATGTGTACCACTACTCGGTGGGTGCGTTGCTGGGGATGTTGGTGCATGAACCGCTGCGGGCGTACTTCAACGAGCGGCTGCATTCCAAAGCGCTGAGCCTGGTGCTGGAAGCGGCGGTGG
>CAIZGA010000629.1 GCA_903932385.1 uncultured Acidobacteriota bacterium | reverse complement strand
CTGCTTTTGCGTCATCTTCCTGGCTGTTTTAGCTTTGCTCATCGGCCTACCTCATCTGCTCAACAATGGTTTTCGCCCTTACTATAGAAGTGTGCCTCAGAACATGGAACAGGGTCTAATCCTCGGCATTGAAAGCTCCTGCGATGAAACCGCAGCGGCGGTGGTGCGCGGCGGGCGAGAGGTGCTATCGAACGCGATTGCCTCGCAGGCGGAGATGCATGCGCTGTACGGCGGCGTGGTGCCGGAGCTGGCCAGCCGCGAGCATCTGCGCAACATTGTTCCCGTGGTGCAGGCGGCATTGCAGAAGGCCGGCATAAGTTTTGCCGACCTGGATGCCGTTGCCGTGACCGAAGGGCCGGGACTGGCCGGTGCGTTGATGGTGGGCGTGACCTACGCCAAGGCGCTTGCCTTTGCACTGGGCAAGCCGCTGATTGCGGTGAACCATCTTGAAGGACATATCCACGCGGTGCTGATGCAGGCTGAAGCGATGCCGCAGGTCGTTTTACAGGCGCAGCCGCTGCTTGCACTGGTGGTTTCCGGTGGGCACACGCATCTGTATCTTGCGCGGCTGCGCGATGGCGTGTGGAGTTACAACTGCGTGGGCCGGACCGTGGATGATGCGGCGGGTGAGGCCTTCGACAAAGTGGCCAAGCTGCTTGGTCTGGGTTATCCCGGTGGGCCATGGATGGACTCGTTGGCGGCACATGGCAATCCGCGGGCTGTAAAGTTTGCGCTGTCGCAGGTGAAAAATAAAATTTATCGTGAGCAGGAAAATGATGAAGAGCGTCGGCTGAAGTTTTCTTTCAGCGGCATAAAGACGGCCGTGCTGCGCTATGTGGATTTGCACAAGATGCGCGATAGCATTGCTGCGCGACATGCGGCGCTGTCGGCGATGGAGAATCCTAAACCGGTGGATGCGTTGCCGCTGTGTGATGCCGCAACACTCGACCTGATTGCCAGTTTCCAACATACGGTGGTGGAAGACTTGAAGCGGAAGACCTTTGCCGCAGCCGAAGTCTTTGGAGCTGGCGGCATCGTTGTATCCGGCGGCGTGGCTGCCAACCGCGAACTGCGGCAGCGTTTTACAGAGGAAGCCCAACAACGTGGCCTGCCGGTTGCGTTTCCGGCCGCATCGCTTTCTACAGACAATGCCGTGATGATTGCCGCCGCCGCCTGGCCGCGGTTCCTCCTGGGCAACTTCTCTGCCGAAGACCTGAACCCGGAACCGCAGCTGGCACTGGGCTGAACGCATTCGGATTCCTTCAGCGCGGGGAATCCACTAGAATCAAGCTGTAGATAACAGCAGCTAAAGATTCAGGAGATCGATCCAACTCAGCCGGATGTCCATCCAACTTTTCAATACACTCAGCGGTACAGTGGAACCGCTTGCGGCTGCCAGCGGCCCATTGCGCATGTATGTCTGCGGGCCCACGGTATACGACTACGGCCACATCGGCAACTTCCGCACATTTCTACATATTGATGTGCTGCGTCGCACGTTGCTGCAGCAGGGCATTAAGCTGAACCACGTCATGAACATCACTGATGTGGACGACAAGATTATCCGCAATGCAGCCGAGGCGGGCGTGCCCATCGGCGAATATACCAAGAAATTTGAGCAGGCATTTTTTGAAGATATGGCGTGGCTGGGCATCCAGCAGCCGGAGCATATTGCGCGCGCAACAGAACACATTCCGGAGATGGTGCACCTGATTGAGACGCTGGAAAAGCGCGGCTATGCGTATAAGGCCGAAGACGGATCATGGTATTACCGCATCGAAAAATTCCCGGAGTATGGCAAGCTTTCAAAAAAAGATTTGGAAGGCATTGAGCAGGGCGCGCGCGTCGATGTGGATGAGTACAAGGACTCCGCCAGCGACTTTGCGTTGTGGAAGGCGCCGAAGCCGGGCGAGCAGAGTTGGCAGACGGAAATCGGCGCGGGTCGTCCCGGCTGGCACATTGAGTGTTCGGCAATGGCGATGAAGATTCTTGGCGAGACGCTGGACCTGCATGCCGGCGGCGAAGACCTGATGTTCCCGCACCACGAAAATGAGATTGCGCAGTCCGAAGGAGCCACCGGCAAACCCTTCGCGCACCACTGGATGCATGTCCGCTTCCTGCTGGTGGAAGGTCGCAAGATGTCGAAGTCGGAAGGCAACTTCTACACGCTGCGCGATCTGTTGCTGAAGGGATACAAAGCTGCGGCCATTCGCTTCCTGCTGATTTCAGTTCCGTATCGCCATCAGCTGAATTTCACATTTGATGGATTGATGGAATCCACCAATGCGATTGAGCGGCTGCGGACGTTTCATCAGCGGATGAAAACCGGCAAGTGGGCTGCGGGCAGCAATGCAGAAATTTCGACGCAGACCGCACATGCATTGCAGGAATATGACGCTGCATTGGCAAACGACCTGAACACCGCCGAAGCGCGCGCTGCGATTTTTGATCTGGTGCGCAGCGCAAACTCCGCTGCCGATGCCGGTCAGTTGCTCGCAGAAAATGCCTCGGAGATTGTCCGGCTGCTGGAGCGCTTTGATGCTGTCTTTGCAGTGCTGGAAGACAAGGATGCCGAGACCACGCGCGCGGCACTGGCGTGGGCGGAATCCGCCGGCCGCATAGGCGAGGCAACGCCGGAATTGCTGGCAGCACTTTCTCTGGGCGATGACGAAGTGCAGGCGCTGGTGGATGAACGCACTCAGGCCAAGGCCTCGCGCAACTTTGCCCGTGCCGATGCCATCCGCCGCGAGCTGCTGGAAAAGGGCATCCTCATCGAGGATTCAAAAGATGGCACTCGCTGGAAGCGCAAGTAGTCGCTAGTTACAAACCCACTAGATTCCGGCTATACTCGGCCACAAAGGGCGAGTATGCAACCGCACAGCAACAGGCCATTCTGCGAACGCTCTCTCCGGCGTATCGAGCGCTCCATGCCGCGACGGCATCTTTGCGTGCTGCCCATCCGCACGCGCCCCAGTCTTTTCACCGGCGACTAACTCCCGCAAATCCATCCAATGCATCGTGAAGCTGTGCCAGCGTCGGCACAGTCGTTTGCAACCACTTACCTGAAGGCAGGGCATGATGAGTTCCGCAAAGCAATCCATTCAAATCCGCACGGCTGCGGATGAAGTCTATGCAAAGTTTGGTCCCAGGCTGAAGACTGCATTGCCCGGCCCGCGCGCGGCGCAAGTGGTTGCCGATGACCATCGACTGGTCTCGCCCAGCTACACGCGCAGTTATCCACTGGTGGCCAAGAGCGGCAAGGGAATTCGCATTACAGATGTGGACGGCAACGAGTTTCTCGACTTCGCCGCCGGCATCGCAGTGAACTCCACTGGCCATTGCCATCCGGAAGTGGTTGCCGCCATCCAGAAACAGGCCGCCGAGTTGATCCACATCTCCGGCACCGATTTTTATTATGAGCACATGGTGCAGATCGCCGAGCGGCTTTCGCAGGTGGCGCCGATGCCTGGGCCGCATCGCTACTACTTCGGCAACTCCGGTGCGGAGGCGATTGAGTGCGCAATGAAAGTGGCGCGCTACCACACGGGCCGTCAGCAGTTTATTTCTTTCTTCGGCGCATTTCACGGACGAACCTACGGGGCCATGTCACTCACTGGATCCAAGCCGCAGCAGCGCCGCCGCTTTGCTCCATTTGTTCCCGGTGTCACGCATGTGCGGTATCCCTATGCCTATCGCGGTTGTACGGGCGGGCCGCAGCAGGAAAAAGAATTCGCACTTGGCTGCGCACGCTATATCGAAGAGGTATTGTTCAAGAAAACTTTGCCGCCGGAAGAAGTTGCTGCCATCTTTATTGAACCAATTCAAGGCGAGGGTGGTTACATAGTTGCTCCAGATATTTTCATGCAGGAACTGCGCGGCATCTGCGACCGTCACGGCATCCTGCTGGTGGTGGATGAAATTCAAAGTGGTGCTGGCCGCACTGGAAAATGGTGGGCAGTGGAGCACTCCGGTGTGCAGCCCGACATCGTCTGCATTGCGAAGGGCATTGCCAGCGGCATGCCGCTCGGCATCTGCATGACGCGCGCCGAGTTGATGGATTGGAAACCCGGATCGCATGCTTCTACGTTTGGCGGGAATCCAATCTCCATTGCCGCCGCGCTGGTAACGATGGATATCATCGAACGTGAAGCAATGGCCAATGCAGAAAAAGTCGGCCAGCTGATGCTGACGCGCATGACCAGCTGGATGCAGAAGTATTCTCATGTAGGCGATGTGCGGGGCCGCGGCCTGATGTTGGCGATGGAATTGGTGCAGGATAAAGCTACACGAACACCTGCACCTGCATTGCGAGATCGTATTGTGGAGCTGGCCTTCGAACGTGGCCTACTTTTCCTCGGCTGCGGAGAAACTTCGCTGCGGCTTTCGCCACCGCTGGTACTGAGTGAACAGGAAGCAACCATTGCGTTGGATGTATTGGAAGAATCGCTGGCAATTGCGGAGTCAGAAATATAATTCACTGACCGAAAAATTGTTTTAATCGGGGCGATGCAGAGATGAAGACCGCCGAGGCAAGAAGCAGACCATACTTCTCCGAGCGATTGATTGCGTGGATTGACGGCATCGGTGCGCGATTGGGCCGCAAGAGCGCGTTGCCGGAACATCTTGTTGTGGGTCGCGCTGGCGAAGAGGCTGCCATGTTTCATCTGCGACGCATGGGCTACACAATTGTTGCCAGCGATTGGCGTTCGGCACGGTTGCGCGGCGACATTGACCTTATCGGCTGGCATGAAGGCACGCTCTGCTTTATTGAGGTCAAGACACGCAGCCAGCGCAATATCGTTCCCGCAGCATTTTCAATTGATGATGGTAAGCGGAACATGTTGCGTCGCATGGCACGCGCGTGGGTGAAGCATTGTGCCTGGGCAGAAAAAGCGCCGAAGCGTTTTGATGTCGTATCGGTGTATTTGAACGGGGCATCGCCGGAGATTGAAGTGCAACGCAATGCCTTCGCGTGGCATAAACCAGAAAATTAACTGTCAGTTATTTTGTTGCGCTGGCGAGTGGCGCAGAGCTGAGTTGGCGAAATGTGTGCGTGTTGACGTCGTAAGTTTCCACGGCACCGGTGCCAATGTCATACACCCAACCATGCAGACGCAGATGACCGCCATCAATCGCAGCCTTCACAGCGGGATGCGTCAGCAAGTTGTCCAACTGCACCAGAACATTTTCATGAATGATGGCGTTGAGCTTCGCGGTTTCATCTACGAGGTCCTGCTGCTTATCCAGCACCTGCATGGCAGTGCTAGCATAGCGCAGCCACATAGAGACAGATGGCAGATGTTGAATCTTATCCACGCCGTTCATCAGGGCCGTCATCGCGCCGCAGCCGGAGTGGCCGCAGAGAACGATGTCCTTCACGCCGAGCACAGTGACTGCGTATTCAATGCTGGCAGAAACACCGCCGGCCGCTGGCCCGAATGGCGGAACAATATTTCCGGCATTGCGCACTACGAACAAACCACCCGGCCCCTGCTGGGTCAACAGTTCCGGCACCACGCGTGAGTCCGCGCAGCCAATGAACAAAGCTTCCGGGGATTGTGAAATGGAAAGCTCACGGTACAGCGCTTTTTCATTCGGGAAAACTTCGCGCTGAAACTTCAGGACGCCATCAATAATGTGTTCCATCTGGCCCGCCTTTACAACTTGGAGTCAACGTACTCTTCGTGCCATGCCATCTGAATGGCTTCAAGAATTCCTTCGTTCGATTTGTTCGGATCGCCGGTGAAACCTTCCAGTGCCGTGACGTAACTGTGCAGGTCAGTGAATCGGATGGTGAGCGGGTCAACCTCAGGAAACTTTTCCTGCAGCTGAATGCCAATCTCCTCTGAGTCTGTCCATGTAATTTCGCGTGGCATAATTCTGCTCCGTTAAAAATGTTGGTGGATTACTTGTTCTCGGCCAGCGTCAGCGGCTTGCCTTCGGAAACATAATTGATATTCCACTTCGGAATCTCAACAACGTAGGTGCCGGGCTTGGTGATGACGGCCTGGCAGCCGAGGCGCGAGTT
>CAIZGA010000628.1 GCA_903932385.1 uncultured Acidobacteriota bacterium | reverse complement strand
GCCTATGAGGCTGCCGGGCAGCCCTTCAACCTGAATTCACCGAAACAGATACAGGAAATTCTGTTCGATAAATTGCAACTGCCGGTCAAGAAAAAAACGCCGAGCGGCACGCCTTCCACCGATGAAGAGGTGTTGCAGGAATTGGCCCTGGATTACCCGTTGCCAAAAATTCTGCTGGAATATCGCGGCATGGCGAAACTCAAATCAACCTATACCGACAAACTGCCGCAGATGGTCAATCGCAGAACGGGGCGGGTACACACCAGCTATTCACAGGCGGTTGCAGTAACGGGCAGACTGGCTTCCAGCGATCCCAATCTGCAAAATATTCCGGTGCGAACTCTCGAAGGCCGTCGCATTCGAGAGGCGTTTATCGCGCCCGCAGGCAGTCGCATTGTGTCGGCGGATTATTCACAAATCGAATTGCGCATCATGG
Source organism: uncultured Acidobacteriota bacterium (assembly GCA_903932385.1). Classification (GTDB taxonomy): domain Bacteria; phylum Acidobacteriota; class Terriglobia; order Terriglobales; family Acidobacteriaceae; genus CAIZGA01. The sequence continues at coordinate 1,431 of CAIZGA010000628.1, read as the reverse complement.
CACATCTATCCGGTGATGAAGGTTTATTGCGTGCCTTTGCCAACCATGAAGACATCCACCGCGCCACCGCTGCCGAAGTATTCGGTACCGCACCCGATGAGGTGAGCAGCGAACAACGCCGCTATGCCAAGGTGATCAACTTCGGACTGATCTACGGCATGTCCGCCTTCGGCTTGGCCGGCCAACTTAACATTGAACGTAGCGCGGCACAGCAATACATCGACCGCTACTTCGCGCGTTATCCAGGCGTTGCCAACTATATGCAGCGCACACGCGAACAGGCCAAAAGCCAGGGCTTTGTGGAAACATGGTTTGGACGACGCTTATGGCTGCCAGAAATCAACGGTGCCAATGGTATGAGAAGACAGGCGGCCGAACGAGCCGCTATTAATGCCCCGATGCAAGGGACTGCAGCGGATTTAATTAAACTCGCCATGATTGCGGTGCAGAACTGGCTTGAGCGCGAACACCTGAACACCCGCCTGATTATGCAAGTACATGACGAACTCGTGCTTGAGGTACCGAAGTCAGAATTGCCGCTCGTCAAAGAAAAGCTGAGCGATCTCATGTGCAATGTGGCTGAACTGACAGTGCCCCTGGAAGTGGGTTTGGGAGAAGGCGACAATTGGGAAGAGGCGCATTAGATCATTCGATCAAGTCAACGCTCTAGCCGCCGCAAGGAGTATGCTGGCCGGATGGATCATTTTGACGTGAGGTTGATTCTCATCGTGCCGTCAGTCTTCATCGAGCATGGGAATGCTAATAGTGCAAAGGTTCTTTGGTAGAATAGCAACCGCTTGGTTGGGGAGTTCCCTTCTTATTTAAATGCAATAAGCCCGTGCAAAAAAAATTCTATATTAAAACCTTTGGCTGCCAGATGAACGAGTATGACTCGGACAAAATGGGGGATGTGTTACGCGCCTGTGAAGGCATGCAGCAGACTGAAATACCGGAAGATGCGGATGTCATCTTGCTCAACACCTGTTCGGTGCGTGAAAAGGCTGAGGAAAAAGTTTTTTCTGATTTGGGGCGGTTGCGTCCGCTGAAAGCGATTCGCCCGGACCTCATTATCGCGGTGGGCGGATGTGTTGCGAGCCAGGAGGGGGAGGCGATTGTCAAGCGCGCACCCTATGTGGATGTGGTGTTCGGGCCGCAGACGCTGCATCGTCTGCCTCAACTCATTGCGGATCGACGGGCAAGTGGATATTCCCAAGTGGACATCAGTTTTCCAGAAATCGAAAAGTTCGATCACCTGCCTGCAGCACAAACTTCTTCCGGCTCAGCATTTGTTTCGATTATGGAAGGCTGCTCTAAGTACTGTACCTATTGTGTTGTGCCGTATACCCGTGGCGAAGAAGTCTCTCGACCTCTTGCAGATGTTTTGGTAGAAGTCTCTAGTCTTGCCCAACAAGGTGTGTGCGAAATTACTCT
>CAIZGA010000627.1 GCA_903932385.1 uncultured Acidobacteriota bacterium | reverse complement strand
GCCGTGCCCGATAGTTCATCCTGATAGAACATTCCAACTTTGATTGGCCGACGCAGCGAAGGTCAGCGTTTGCCGGGGCCTACAAGAGCGCGGCCGGGATAGACATCCGGCACGAGCTTGCCTTCGTCGACAACCAGCGTTCCGCCGACCAATAAATAGCGGACGCCAACGCTCGGCTCCATCGGCTTGGTGTAAGTTGCGCGGTCGGTGATGGTGGCGGCGTCGAAGACAACAATGTCGGCGTCGGCGCCTTCCTGCAGTCGGCCTTTTAGATGCGCGGCAGGCGTTGAGCGTTCCAGCATTTGCGCCGGCATCAGGCTCATCTTGCGTAACGCGTCCATCAGCGAGAGGGTCCCCTTATCGCGAACGTATTGGGCGAGCACGCGCGAGTAGGTTCCGGCGTTACGCGGATGACCTTCCAAACCATCGCTGGCGATCATGACGAGAGGATGCGGGATGACTTTATCGACCGCTTCCTGCGTATTGCTGAAGACAATTACCCAGCGCGTGGTGGTGGAGTTGTGGAGTTCATCGAAGCGCGCTTTGGTCAGACGCTCTCCGGTGTCGGGCAGCATCAGGTCGCCATAGCTGATGCCGAGTTCCTGTTGCCAGCCGGGATTGAAGTGCGCCGAGTTGATGGCGGTCATGCCGGCGATATAGGGATAGGCCTCGGTGGTGATGTCGAGGCCGTGTGCCCGCGCGCCTTCAATCATCAAGAGGCATTCGGGCGCGTCTGACTTGCAGGAACTATTGAGGTGAACGATATGCAGTGAAGCGCCGGTAATGGCGGCGGCACCGATGACTTCGCTGATGGATTCAATCGAGGAGCCGGGATCGGTGTGGCCGGTGCTGCGGATGTGAGTGTAGACCGGCAATCTGCGCTGTGCGGCGAGCCGGAAGATATCAATCACTTCTGACCGCGTTGCGCCGGGAGTGTACTGGATGCCCATGCCGATGGCGAGACCACCAGCGTCGAGTTCATTGCGCAGGCGAGTTTTTATCTTTTCTATTTGTTCGGGCGTGGCGGGTTGGTCGGTTGCGGGGCCGCTCTTGGGCAGGATGTCGGGGTACTTCATGGGAACGCCGAAGACGAGCGAGCGGGCAGCAACCTGACTGGCCGATGTGCCGTAATGAATCAGAGAATGCCCCTGCTTCTCTTTCAGAAATTGGGCCACGTCGGGGGCGCCGATTTCGAGTTCCAGCGCAGTAGTGACGCCGTCGAGCGCTTTGACTCGCTGGCTGGCGATGTCCTGGCTGTGCTGATGCAGGTCAATGAATCCGGGAGCGACTACCAGACCGCTGGCGTGGACGACATGTTTTCCGTTGAGTGCGGCGGACGAGATGCGGGCAATTTTTCCGTCGAGGATGCCGACGTTGCGGATGGCATCCATGCCGGTTTCTGGATCCATCACGCGTCCGCCCTCAAGCACGAGGTCATACTGCTGGGCAGGTACAACGGTGGTGGACAATCCCAGAAAGAGGAGAGAGAAAAATATCTTTTTCATGGCGACTCCGCGAACAGCGATGATAGCAGGATAAAGCGGAATTTTGGAGCTACGGCTTTGTGTAGTAGCCGGCGGTGGTGCGTACGACTACGCCGGATTTATCCGTCCTGATTTGCAGAGCATAATATTCCGGGGCCTGCGTGGGTGGCTTGGCGTCGAAAATAATCGTGTAGGTTGCAGCCGCATCAGAGAGGCATGCGTTGATTTGCGTGGCCAGATCGATACTGGATTCCAGCACCATGCCGCCGCTATCGTATGACTGCGCGCCATATGGCTACTACGGGCCGGACTGGTTTATCGGCGGCGTGTTCATCGGTGCGGGACCGTGGTTCCATGGGCCGCACGGCTTTGCCGGGCATGTGGACAATCGCTACGATCCACGGCACGGATACAGGGGACCCATGCCTGAGCGCGGTGAGGCAACGTCTGGCGGCTTCCATGGCAATGAATCCCGCGATGGCAGAGGAAACACGGCACCGGAAACACACGATGCTCGAGGAGAACACACGCCGGGATTTTCTGGACGTGGCAGTGCAGGCGGCAGACGTCGGTAGCAACTAAGAAATCAATAATAGGCCCGCTCAATCACACTCTCTAAATTGTTTTGCGAGGTGGGATTGAGCGGGCTTGTGTCTTCAGCAAGGATGATGTGCGATCTGTGTGTTGCGATTTATTCCCGCACCAGCGCGTGTGACATATGGTTGTTTTCCATCAAATCAATCGGGTGCATGTGTTCTGCCGCGGCAACGCGCAGTGCGGTGGGCACGGCTGTATCCGGATTGAGCGAGATGGAGTCGATGCCCTGAGCGACGAGCCACTCGGCGAATTCTGGAAAATCCGATGGCGCCTGGCCGCAGATGCCGATAGGTTTGCCGGCGGCATTGGCGGCGGTGATGGCGTGCGAAATCATCCAGCGAACGGCGGCGTTGTTTTCATCAAACAGATGCGCGATGACGGCAGAGTCGCGGTCGAGGCCGAGCGTGAGTTGGGTGAGGTCATTCGAGCCGATGGAGAAGCCGTCGAAGACGCGCAGGAATTCTTCAGCCAGAACGACGTTGGCTGGAATCTCGCACATGACGTAAATCTCCAGCCCGTTGCGGCCCTGCACTAAACCATTCTGCGACATGAGAGCGATGACTTTGCGGCCTTCGTCCACGGTGCGGCAGAAGGGAACCATCGCCTTCACATTGGTGAGGCCGAAGCGGTCGCGTACCCGCGCCAGAGCGCGACACTCCAGAACAAAGCCGGGCGCGTAATGCTCGTCGTAATATCGCGAGGCGCCGCGGAAGCCGAGCATGG
>CAIZGA010000626.1 GCA_903932385.1 uncultured Acidobacteriota bacterium | reverse complement strand
ATTGACCTGTGCGAGGAGTTTGGTTGCCGCGTGCATATCGTGCATCTGGCGACGGCAAGGGCGCTGCCGCTGTTGCGGGCGGCGCGAGCGAAGGGGCTGCCGATTACTGTGGAGACTTGCACACACTATCTCTATTTTGCGGCAGAAGATGTGCCGGAGGGTGCGACGGAGTTCAAATGTGCGCCGCCGTTGCGCAGCCGCGAAAATCAAAATGCGTTGTGGCAGGGATTGGCAGATGGCGTGATTGATTTGGTGGCGACAGACCATTCGCCGTGCCCACCGGAGATGAAGCAGCGCGACTTGGGAGATTTTGGCAAGGCGTGGGGTGGGATTGCGAGCCTGTCGGTTTCTCTGCCCGCGATGTGGACGGCGATGCGGCGGCGCGGATTCGAGTTGCCGCAACTGGCGCAGTGGATGGCTGCGGCTCCGGCGAAGTTGGCAGGGATGAGCGGACGCAAGGGAGCGCTTGCTGCGGGATGCGATGCGGACTTTGTTGTGTTTGATGATGCGGCAGAGTTCACCGTGGAGAAGGGGCAGCTACATTTCCGGCATGCGGTTTCGCCGTATCTCGGCGAGAAATTCAATGGACGCGTGAAGGCGACGTATCTTCGCGGAGAAAACATTTTCGACGATGGAAATTTTTCAAAGGCAATAGGCCGCGAAGTTCGCGCGGAATAAGTTTGCGAGACAACATTAATTAGAAAATGATTTGGATAGATTGAGGGCCGAGTGAGCAAGGAAAGCAAAATAGTTTCAAATCCGGAATTCAATGCGGCAGCGGCTGGAGTGATGGAAGGCTGCCGCGTGATGGCCGGGTTCAGCGATGAGCCGGGGCAGACGACGCGGTTGTATCTGACGCCAGCGGTGGCGCAGGCGCACAGCTATCTGCGACAGCGTATGGAGCAGCTGGGCATGCGCGTGTGGGTGGATGCGGTTGGAAATTTGCATGGTTTGTATGCGGCGGAGACGACGGACGCGCCGCGGCTGCTGATTGCATCGCACATTGATACGGTGCCGAACTCCGGCGGCTATGACGGCGTGCTGGGCGTGATGATGGGCATTGCAATGGTGGAATTGCTGGGCGGAAAAAAACTGCCGTTTGCCATCGAAGTGATTGCGTTTCCTGAAGAAGAAGGCGTGCGTTTTAGTCTGCCGTTTCTGGGCAGCCGCGCGCTGGTTGGAACTCTGCAGCCGGAGTTGTTGCAAAGGCGTGATGCAAAAGGTGTGACGGTGGCCGATGCCATCCGCAACTTTGGATTGAACCCAGACGAAATTCCCGCAGCGAAATTCAGCGGCGATGTACTGGGATATTTTGAGATTCACATTGAGCAAGGCCCGGTGCTGGAGTCACTGGACATGCGGCTGGGTGTGGTGGAAGCGATTGTGGGGCAGACGCGGCTGGAAGTGAAGTTCCGCGGCAAGGCAAACCACGCGGGCACGACTCCGATGAATTTGCGGCAGGATGCATTGACCGGCGCAGCGGAGTGGATAACGACGGTGGAACAGTCGGCGCGGCGTGATGCTTCGATGGTGGCGACGGTGGGGCGCATTGAAACGTATCCGAACGTGGGGAATGTTGTGCCGAGCGATGTCACCTGCTCACTGGATATTCGCCACGCGGAGGATGCGGTGCGGCAACAGACGGTTTTCGCACTGATGCGTTCGGCGGAGATACTGGCGGCTCGGCGCGGGTTGCAATTTGCAGCACGCACTTTGCTGGACCAGCCGGCGGTGCCCATGCATCCGACACTGACAGCAAAGTTGGCTGATGCTGCTGCGGCTGCGAATGTGCCGCTGCATCGCATGACGAGTGGTGCGGGACATGACGCGATGATTGTGGCTCCGCACATGCCGACGGCGATGTTGTTTCTGCGATCGCCGGGAGGGGTGAGTCATCATCCTGAAGAGACGGTACTGGCGGAAGATGTAACGGCGGCGTTGCAAGTGGCGATGCAGTTTTTGCAACAACTGCAATCGTAAGTAGATGTCGCGGCCAAGAAAAGTAGATGCCGCAGACGGTGAAATTTGACCGTACAATGTTGGAATCCTGTTTGTGAACTGCAAGGAGCAGAGTTTGCAACATCTGGGACATACACGCAGCCGAGTGACTACGTCGCACCTGGTGCAGACGCCGGACACATTTGTGCGCACGCCATTGCCGGGCATGACGAAGGCGACGGCTATCATCCATGCTGCGCCGTCGCTGGGCGCTGGCTTTGTGCAATTCACTGCAGAGATGGAAGCCGGCGGCACGCTGGGTCCGACTACGGCGCAACGATTTCTTTACGTCCTTGAAGGATCGGTGGACGTGGGACAGAATGGCAGCCATCTTCTGGGTGCGGGCGGATATGCGTACCTGCCGCAGGGCGTGGCGCATGTGGTGACGGCGAAGAGTGCGGCGCGCGTGGCGGTGATTGAAAAGCCATATCAGCCGGTGGACGGCTTGGCTGAGCCTGGGCCATATTTTGGCGATGAAGCGAAGGTGGCCTCGCAGCCGCTGATGGGCGATGATGCGCTGCAGGTGCGCTGCCTGATTCCCGATCAAGTGGAATTTGATTTTGCGGTGAATACGATGGAGTATCAGCCAGGCGCTGCGCTGGCGTTGGTGGAGATGCACGTGATGGAGCATGGCCTGCTGATGCTGGCCGGCGGCGGCGTCTATCGGCTGGGCGATGACTGGTATTCGGTGGCGGCGGGCGACTTCATCTGGATGGGAACGTTCTGCCCGCAGTGGTTCGGCGCCATCGGCAAGACGCCGGCGAAGTATCTCATCTACAAAGACTGGAACAGAAGTCCGCTATAGACGGCACAGTATGACAAATACTCAGCAGATAAAAATCGACTCCGCGCAACTTACGGCGGAGCTGGATGCGTTGGCGAAGATTTCGCAGGAGCCTGCGCCGGTGGTGACACGAGTCGTTTTCACCGAGGCGGATTTGCGTGCGCGTGCGTATGTGAAGGGCCTGTGCACGGCGGCGGGGTTGGATGTTCGTGAAGATGCGATTGGAAATACATTTGCGCGATGGAATGGCAGTGACGCGAAAGCAGGGGTAGTTGGAACCGGATCGCACATTGATGCGATTCCAAATGCGGGAATGTATGACGGCGTAGTGGGTGTGCTTGGCGGTCTGGAAGCGATTCGCGCACTGCAGCGTGCCGGATACAAACCAAAGCGGTCGATTGAGTTGCTGATTTTTACAGCAGAAGAGCCGACGCGGTTTGGCATTGGCTGCCTGGGCAGTCGCTTACTGGCCGGGACGATGACGCCGGATGCTGCACGTGCGCTGCGCGATAAGCAAGAGTTGCCGCTCGAGGAAGTGCGAACGGCCGCAGGATTTATCGGCGAACTAGAGAAGGTGAAATTGCCGGCGGGATATTACTCCGCGTTTGTTGAGTTGCATATTGAGCAGGGGCCGATACTGGAGCGCGAAAAAATTCCGCTTGGAGTGGTGACGAGCATTGCAGCGCCGGCAAGTTTCCGGCTGTGGTTTGAAGGCGAAGGCGGACACGCGGGTGGCAAGCTGATGCCGGGTCGTCGCGATGCGCTGGTGGCTGCGTCGGAAGTTGTTATAGCGACCGAAACGGCTGCGCTTGCGAGCGGGGCCGTGGATACAGTAGCGACGGTTGGTGTGTGCGATGTATTTCCCGGAGCGGTGAACAGTATTCCCAGTCGTGTGCGGTTGGAACTGGATGTGCGCGACACCGATAGCAAGCGGCGCGATGCCGTCATTGGAAAAATTCTTGCTGCGGCGGAAGCTGTCGGCAAGCGGAAAGAGATTGGCGTAAAGACGGAATGGATTAACGCGGACGAGCCGGCACAGAGCGGCGAGGAAATTGTTGCCGCGATGTGTGCAGCCTGCGAAGCGGGTGGACATAACTACCAGCGCATGGTCAGCCGCGCGTATCATGACTCTTTATTTATGGCGCGGATTGCGCCGGTGGCGATGTTGTTTATTCCCTGCCGCGGCGGCGTGAGCCATCGCCCGGATGAATATGCATCGCCGGAAGACATTGCGCGAGGCACGGAAGTGTTGGCGCGGACATTGGCATCGCTGGCTGGGTGAGCAGACGCAATCGATTTTGCCATTGAAAATATCGCAGAGCGCGATATGCTATCCGAATACTCTGGGAACATCTGAGCAGGCAGGAGAGGCTTCACGTGATGCGTGAAACTGCACAAAGTCATTTTCAGAAAGCGACAGAGATTGTCGGCACCTCTGCGCCACGCAAAGAAGGCGTGGGCAAGGTGACTGGCGCTGCGCGCTACATTGATGACATTGTGTTGCCCGGCATGTGGCATGGCGCCACGGTGCGTTCGTCGATTCCACGTGGCCGCATCAAGAGTATCGAGTTTGGCGATGGTATTGCGTGGGACGAGTTTGTCATCGTTACGGCAAAAGACATTCCGGCGAAGAACCGCATCGCACTCATCATGGACCACGATCAACCGGTGCTGGCCGATGAGATGACCAATCATCCTGAAGAAGCGATTGTGTTGCTGGCGCATGCTGACAAGACGCGGCTGCATGAAGCGGTGAAGGCGGTGAAGATTGAGTACGAGCCACTGCCTGCTGTTTTCACGATGGAAGAGAGCGAACGCCAGCAAACGATTGTCTGGGGCGAAGACAACATCATCAAAAAGTTTTTGATGCAAAAGGGAGATGTGGATGCCGTTTGGAATACTTCAGCGCATATTGTGGAAGGCGAATATTTCACCGGCGCGCAGGAGCAACTCTACATTGAAAACAACGGCGTGATTGCAGAGTGGTCGGATGAAGACGGGCTAAAGATTCAAGGCTCGATGCAATGTCCGTTTTATGTGCACAAGGCCATGCTGAGTATCTTTGGGCTGTCGGCGGAAAAAGTTCGTGTCATCCAAGTTGAGACCGGCGGCGCATTCGGCGGTAAGGAAGATTATCCGTCGCTGATTGCTGCACATGCCGGCTTGCTGGCGATGAAGGCGCGACGCCCCATCAAGATTGTGTATGACCGCATGGAGGATTTGGCGGCGACCACCAAGCGTCATCCATGCCGCACACGGTATCGCACAGCGGTGGACGAGAGCGGGCGATTGCTGGCGATGGATATCCAGGTGGACACCGATGGCGGCGCATATGCGACAGTTTCGCCGACGGTGTTGTCGCGCGCGACCATCCATTCTTCGGGACCGTATTCCTGCGACAACGTTCGCGTACGTTCGCATGCGTGGGCAACCAACCTGCCGCCGCATGGCGCATTTCGCGGCTTCGGTGCGCCGCAAAGCATCTTCGGCATTGAACGGCACATGGACCAGATTGCAAAAGCGGTTGGGATTTCTCCGGAAGAAGTTCGCCGCAGAAATTTTCTGGAACAAGGCAAGAGCACGGCGACGGGGCAGATTATCCGCGACCCGATTGACATGCATGGCATGTTGGCGCGCGCACTGCAAGTTTCCGGCTATCACGAGAAGCGCAAACGCTTTGCTGAAGAGAACAAGACAAACGCAGTCAAGCGCGGCATGGGCATTGCAAGTTTCATGCATGGGTCAGGATTCACTGGTTCAGGCGAGCGGCGGTTGGCATCTGTAGTTGCGATGGAAGCGGATGCGAAAGGCCGCGCGACGGTGCTGGTATCGAGCACGGAATTTGGCCAGGGAACGAATACGATTCTCTGTCAGGTGGCGGCTGAGGCGCTGGGCATCCCATATGAGGATGTTGGCATTGCGCAGCCGGATACGAGCCGCGTGCCGAACAGCGGGCCGACAGTGGCTTCACGCACGGCGATGATTGTTGGGCGGTTGGTGCATGATGCCGCGCATGCGCTGGTTGAAAAATTGCGCGAAAAGAATTTGTTGCTGGATAAATATTCTGCGAAAGAGTTTCGGGATGCTTGCTCCGCATACACGAAAAAATTTTGCGCGCTGAAGTCAGAAGTTTGTTACAAGGCCCCGGAAGGAATTTTCTGGGACGACGATAAATATCAGGGCGAAGCGTATCCGGCATTTTCATGGGCGGTGTATGTGGCCGAGGTTGCGGTGGACACGCGAACGTACGCGGCCGAGGTCGTCAACTTTTATGCGTTGCAGGAAGTGGGTTGCGTGTTGAATCCTGTGCTGGCTGCCGGGCAGATTGAAGGCGGCGTGGCGCAGGGTGTTGGCTACGCGCTCTATGAAAAAGTGGTGTGGAAGGATGGCCGCATGAGCAATAACCAAATGACCAACTACATGATTCCCACCAGCGCCGACCTGCCGCGGATTTTCGCCGCGGAATTGGGCGACGTGCTGAGCGTCTTCGCCCGCGACGTGCGGCTGGAGATCGAGTTCAAGGAATTCGGCCACAACCTCGCGGAGTTCATCGCCATCGGCACCGCCGTGCT
>CAIZGA010000625.1 GCA_903932385.1 uncultured Acidobacteriota bacterium | reverse complement strand
TGCTGGAACATTTTGAGCTGAAGGGATTTCGCTATTCGCCGCTGGGACTGCGCGATGGAATGCTGGCGCGCATGCTGGCGCAGACGGACCTGAGCCACTCCGCACACCAGAGGCTGGAGGCGGACCGCTGGGTAAGTGTGATTGAGTTGTGCCGCAAGTACGGCGTGGAGCCGAAGCAGATGGAGCCGGTGCGTCATCATGTGACGCAACTGTATGACTCGCTGAAGCGGGTGCATGAATTGCCGGAGGATTACCGGCACTGGCTGCAGGCGGCGGCGATGATGCACGAGGTGGGAAAGTTTATGAACCACCAGGGACATCATCGGCACACGCAATATATTCTGGCGAACTCGGAAATTTATGGATTCACGACAGAGCAGCGTGCGCTGGTGGCGGGCATAGCGCGTCATCTGGGCAAGAGCCGGCCGGACCCGATGGACCGGATGATGCGTTTGATTCCGGCGGAGGAACACGCGAACCTGGTGCGGGCGGTAGTGTTGCTGCGGTTGGCGGTGGCGTTGAACCAGGACCGCGCGAGCGATGTGCTGCGGGTAAAGCCGATGGTGTATCCGCGCAAAGTGGTATTGCAACTGACGCCCGGGCGAACGGGAGCGAGCCTGGAGATGTGGTCGCTGCGAAAAGAAGCCGACTACTTTTTGGAAGTCTTCCGGCGGGAACTCTTGGTGGAACTCAAGTAAAGAGCGCGAACGATGCGAGGGTCGAGCAGCCACATGAGTGTGGGCGGGCGGCGCTCTGTATCGACGCGAGCGAGAGCGCCTTTGCGCAGGCGGATGCCGGCGATGCGGCCGCCCACTGCGCCGGATATTGTGGCGCCGAGGAAGGTGGTCAGCGTGGGATTGTGGCCGACGATGAGTACATTTTCCACCGGGGGCAGCGAGTCAAGCATGGCGCGGAAAGCGGCGAGGTTGCCGCCGGGCGCGAGTGACGGCTCGATTTGCACGCTGCGTTCGTAGGCGGTTTCTGTGCCGACGAGGGACGCGGTCTGCATGCAGCGCTTCATGGGGCTGGAAACAATCAAATCAAACTGAAGCTTCATGCCGTTGAGCACGTGCGCCAACTGCAGGCAGAACTGTTTGCCGTCGCGGTCGAGCGGACGTTTGGCGTCGATGACGGGATTGGGTCGGCGAACGCCGGCGCTGGCATGACGGAGGAAATACAGATTCATGGTGGAGTTCAGCCCAAGAAATTAGCGTAATTGTAGCATTCAGAATTTTCAGGGCGGCGAGGTCAGGTGGCGGAGTTGGACCAGAGTTCGGTGAAGAGAAGACCGGCGGCGAAATTTTTTTGCGAGATGCAGTGCCAGCCGGCGGCGGTGAGAGCATCGCGATGGTGCGGCAGATGGCGGACGCGAAGTCCGGTGAGAAAGCCGAAGGCGAGGTAGAGCGCATGGATGAGCAGGCGCGCGGGAATGCGGAGGAGGGGATTGTCGGGGAGTGAAAAATCTGAGACGAGCCAGAGTGCGTTGGGGGAGAGGTGCGGTGCGAGGCGGGAGGCGAGTGCCGAGATTTCATCCGTGGTGAGGCAGTCGAGAAAAAAATGTGAAGCGATGAGATCGAATTGCTGCGGCGAGGCTGGCGGGAGATTGAAGGCGCGGATGTCTGCGGCGATGAGGGTGAGTCGAGTGAGCGCGTCGGGCGAGAGGCGGATGCAATTGTTGGCGAGAAGGCGAAGCATGGCGGGGCTGGCGTCGACGGCGGTGGCATGGAGTGTGGGGGATTGCTGCATGAGGCGGGCGAGGAAGCGGCCGTCGCCATCGCCGAGAATGAGGGCGCGATGAGCGGAGGCGATGCGGGGGAGAAAAGCAAATCGGCAACGCTCGAGCAGGCGGCCGAAGGTGATGTATTCCATGGCGCGATAGGCGCGGGCGATGCGGTTGAAGTTGGGCGCGTTACTCATGCGTTGAGATGAAGCAGCGGGAGAAGAAGCAGAGGGGTGAGCAGGGCTGCGTCTGCGGCGATGCGTAGGGTGAGGCGTGAGAAGCGATGGCGGGCGTGATGCAAGGCGAGCAGCAGCAGAGCGCTGAGAGTGCAGGCGATGGCGGTGTAGCGAAGCGGGGCGGGGTGTGCGGCGAGAGAAATGATTGCGCTGAGAATGGCGATGGCG
>CAIZGA010000624.1 GCA_903932385.1 uncultured Acidobacteriota bacterium | reverse complement strand
GAGCGGAAGTGCGCAGAAGCAATAGTCCGCCGCGATGGAATGATGTGCGCCCTTGTGGGTGTAGCCGATGCGAACTCCGTGCGTGGTGCGGCGAATCTCTGTGACCTGCGTTTCATACTGCACGATGCCATCAAGTTTTGCGGCAAAGGCGTGCGGAATGCGGTCCATGCCGCCAACCGGCTGGAACATGGTGGCCTGCATGTCGTTTTCTTCTTCAAACATGGTGGCGGGCCAGAAGCGCGAGTTGAGCAGCGATTTGAAATCGAGCGGCGCGCGGAGTTTTGCCTCTTGCAGGCCTGCGCCGGGCCACTGGCTGAGGCCGGAGCGTTCCGAGCCGATAAATTTATCATTCGGTCCGAGGTCGCCGTAGGTGCGCAGGAAGGCGAGCAGTTTTTCCTGATCATCCGCAGAGAGATCTTCATTCAATGCTTTTTTGTTGACGCACTTGGCGAGCAGTTCAGAAATGTAGCCGCGCATGTCATTGATGACGGCGCGTTGCTCGACCGGCTTGCCATCGAAAACATTTTTGTTCAGCATCAATGAACTGCGTGTGGTGTTGACTTCAACTTCGAGCGGCACACCAAGTTCGCGGCAGTAGCCGAGCATGGTCTTGTGGATGGAAGGCAGGCGCGCGGGGCCGGCGTTCATGTAATTGCCGGAGCGCCAGGAAACGTTTTGCGTGGTGCCGTCGGTAAAGCGGACGGTATCGCCATCGCGCAGGGTCCAGTTGCGGCCGCCGGGGCGATTGCGGGCTTCGAGCACCGTGCATTTGTAGCCGAGCTTGCGGAGTTCGTATGCAGACACAAGTCCAGAGATGCCGCCGCCGAGAATGACCACGCTGCGGCCGCTGCCTGAGGCCGGGGCCATGGCACGAGTCTGCTGCAGCAGAGTTGCCGAGGTGCTGGTGTTGGGCGCGTGGCCGAGCGCGTGCATGGTGGAGAAGGCTGCGCTGTAACCGCCGGCCATACCGACACGCATGAGAAAGTCCCGACGAGTGATGGGCATATGTGACACCTTGCTTGAATTTGTATTTGAATTCTATGGGATGGTGAATGGCAGAGCGAGATTATTTCGTACGTGACCAGAAATATTGCAGGCCGGCGATGTAACTGCGGCCGGGCATGGCGATGCCGGCGATTTCTGTGTAGCCGGTGTTGCTGAGGTTATCGAGTTGCACGTACGGCCGCAGACGGCCGGTGTTGCGTGCGAGCGAGGCCGACCAGAGCGGATATGCGGTCTGCTGATAACGCTGAATGACGCCGACGCGCATGTGCGCTTCCACCTGATGATGAATGCTTCCCTGCCAGAGGACAGAGGCGTTCTGGGTGGGATAGCTGGAGGTGTATTCGAAAACTTCATTGGACGGCACGGAGAGATTGGATGTGATGCCGGTGTAACCGAAGATGAGTTCCTGCGTGGAGGCGAGTCTGTAATGAAGTGAGGATTCGACGCCGGTGAAATTCAACTGGTCAATATTTTCTGCCATGTACACGGTGCCGCTGACAGGACGAACGTAATCAATCACGTTATTTTCGCTGGAGCGGAAGACGGTGAGCGATGCGGTGAGGCGACCATTGTTGTTCCAGTCGGCACCGGCTTCGTAGTCCCAGGCGGATTCCGGTTTGAGGTTGGGATTGTCAGTGTGCGTGGGGTCAGTGTAGTAGAGATCGGTGAATGTTGGCAGACGGAATCCGTGGCTGACGCTGGCGCGTAGACGAATTCCCTTGCCGAGAAAATATCCGGCAGAGGCTGCGGGGGAAAATACATCGCGTCCGCCATCGAAAACTTCATTACGGGCGCCGGCAGAAAATGTGAGGCGGCCGAGCGCATGCACATCGAGATTAATGTAGCCGGAACCACGATTGCGTCCATGATGGCCAAGGTTGTTGCTGGCGATTTGATCGCCGTCGCCCTCAATGCCGTAGGAGAGCGTGGTGTTGGCGTGCGGGTCGTTATGACGGCGCAGCATGGCCTGCCAACTGTGGTCGATGTGATTGTTCTCGTAGACCGAGGGCGAGGTGCGGAAAAGAACGAATTCATCGGTGTGGCGGCGATAGCCGAAGTCGGCTTCGGTCTGCTGGCCGAATTGTTGGCGATAGGCAGTGAACCACCCTTTGGTGCGTTCGTAAGAATTGTAGGGGCCGTAGAACTGGTTGGCTCCGTAGGGGCGGTCATTGGTGCCGATGAGAAAATCTGCAGCGCCGGCGGCGTCTTTGAACCATGTCTCTGAACTGCCGAGGTCGGCGCGGTAATCGCGATCAACCATGAATCCGTCGGAGAAATCTCGTGCGGCGGAAAACTGTTCAGACCATTTTGCGGCGGAATAGCTGCCATCGAATTTGCTTTGATAGGTGCCGAAGTTTCCGTCGCCGGCGGAGAATGCCATCGAGGTATGTTGCGGCGACGTCGTGATGAAATTGACGGCGCCGCCCATGGCATCGGATCCGAAAAAGGTTGAACCTGCACCGTGAAGAACTTCAACGTGCGAGATGGCGTCGGGGGGCAGCGAAATATCCATGTTGAGATGGCCGGACTCAACGTCATTGACGCGCAGGCCGTTGATGAGAACCAACGACTGCTCAAACGTGGTGCCGCGGATGGAGATGTCTGCCTGGGTGCCGTCGGGGCCACGCTCTTCCAAATCGACGGAGGGGTCTTCGCGCAATGTGTCTTCAACATTATTCAAGAGCAGCGGCTGCAGCGGAAGAACATCGACGGAGCGGTTGGTTTCCAGCAGAGGCTGCGGAACAAAAGATGCGGTGACGACGATAGTGGTCGAGGCCGACGGTTTTACCGATGCGTTTTGCGATGGAGGAACCGGCTGCGTCTGCGCGAGCACAGGGAGAGAAATTGCTGCCGAGAAAAGCAGAGTGTAAAGCTTCATCTGAGTCTGTGGGTCCTCACTGGTTAGTGTAATAGAGTCGAATCGATTGCGTCAGAATAGCTAACGTTCACATTGTGCGGTTTGATATGGCGGTCTGCGAAGGTGCATAATTTACCCGAACCTCCATTTATTCAAAGGAAAATCCAGTGAAAGAAAATCAGGGTCATCTCCTACGCAACTTTGTATTTTTGTTGCTTGCAATCTTTATGGTTACGCGGGCATTCGCGCAGCACGAGCCGAAGCCGCAACCCGTTCAACTTTCATCAGAGGCCCAGAACACACTGAAGACGCTGCAGTCGCTGGGCAGTCTGAAGATGGATGGTTGGCGCATGCATCCTGGCGATATTGCACACGGCGAAGCGGTGGACCTGAATGACACCGACTGGAAAGCCGTTGCGCCGGGAACAAATCTTTCCGCTGAAGCCGTTTGGTTTCGCAAGACTGTGGAAGTGCCGAAGGACCTGAACGGCTATGACCTGACGGGCGTGAACATTAATTTCCAATTTCATGTATCCGGCAATGGCTCGGTGACGCAGATTGTGTATTTCAACGGACGTCGTGTGGCGATGGGCGAAGACCTGGAACCGATTCCGTTGTTCATGAATGCAAAGCCGGGCGACAAGGTTGTTATCGCGGTGAAGGCGTTGCATTCGATGGATGTGAAGCGCTTCAACAATGCCGTGGCAACCAT
>CAIZGA010000623.1 GCA_903932385.1 uncultured Acidobacteriota bacterium | reverse complement strand
CACTCGCGTTCATTACCCCGCGTAAATAATTTCCCGTATTCACTCGCATGAGGAGAACCATGAATCTCACCAGAAGACGTGCGCTCCAGATTTTGTCCGCCGCAGCACCTACATTGATGATGAACAACGGCATGGGCCGCCTGTTGGCGCAGCAGGGAACCAATCTGCCAATTACGCCTGGAAACTTTCTCGGCACCCGCCCCTCGCTCAAGGCCTACACTGTTCCCGATTGGTTCGCCGATGCCAAGTTCGGCATCTGGTCTCACTGGGGACCGCAGTCCGCCGTCGGCGATGGCGACTGGTACGCGCGCAACATGTACATGCAGGGATCCGCGCAGTACAACTACCACCTCAAGCGTTTCGGCCACCCCTCCAAAGTTGGCTACAAAGACCTCGTCCATCTTTTTACGGCAGACCGTTGGGACCCCGAGCATCTGATGGATCTCTACGCCAAAGCCGGAGCGAAATATTTCTTCAGCATGGGCGTACATCACGACAATTTCGACATGTGGGACTCTAAATATCAGCCCCGCTGGAATGCAGTTCATGCCGGCCCGCATCGCGACATCGTTGGCACCTGGGCTGCAGCGGCGCGCAAACGCGGCCTGCGCTTCGGCGTCAGTGAACACCTTTCCAACAGCTTCGACTGGCTCGCGCCCGCGCATATGAGCGACGCAACCGGCCCGCTCGCCGGCGTTGCCTACGACGGCAGCGATCCCGCCTACGCCGATCTCTACCATGACTACAGCGGCTTGCCCGCCGACTTCGCCAAGAAGGCACAGGCCATGGGCCGCGTCGCGCCCGATGCGTGGAAGCTCGAATATTTCCGCCGCATCAAAGACCTGATTGACTCCTATCAGCCCGACCTGCTCTACACCGACGGCGGCATTCCATTTGAGGAGTACGGTCTCTCGCTCGTCGCCGAACTCTACAACGCCGGCCCGCTCGATCAGCGCGGCAAGACCGAATCGGTTTACAACAGCAAGATTGCCGATGATTGCGCCGAAGGCACCTGCACGCTCGACCGCGAACGCGGCGTCTCCGACATCATCTGGCCCAAGCCCTGGCAGACCGACACCTGCATTGGTCAGTGGCATTACAACCTCGGCCAGAAATACAAGACCGCCAAAAAAGTCATCGACTTGCTCGTCGACATCGTCAGCAAGAACGGCAACCTGCTGCTGAACTTCCCGCTGCCGGCCTCCGGCGAACTCGACGCCGACGAAGTGCGCGTGCTCGAAGGCATCACCGCGTGGATGAGCGTCAACGCGGAAGGCATCTTCTACTCGCGTCCGTGGAAGATCAATGGCGAAGGCCCGTCCATGAACGTAAAGGTCACACAGGGCAGCTTCAATGAAGGCAAGCAGCCCGACCTCGGCGCGCAGGACATTCGCTTCACCACCCGGGGTAAAACGCTCTTCGCCTTCGTGCAGGGATGGCCCAGTGGCTCGCTCACTGTCCAGTCGCTTGGCACTGCCAGCCCGCAGCAACCCGGCAAAGTGGAAGACGTTCGTCTGCTGGGCCGCAACGCAGCGTTGCGTTTCACGCAGGATGCTTCCGGCCTGCACGTAATCTTCCCGCAGGAAAAACTTCCTGCATCGGATATCGGCGTCACGCTGAAAATCAACTTCGCTTAAAGTAGAAACCCGCACTCGATGTGAGTGCGGGTTTTCAATTCTGCAAAGTGCAATCTACGGATGGCTTGCGGTTGTCGCTGCCGGAGTGGTTGCTTCGTCCAGCACTAGCGGCGAAGTGGACTTCACGAATTTTGAAAATGTATCGGTTACGATGCCGCCATATGGGCGTTCAGTGGTCTTCTTGAATTCAATCCGCGTGGAAGTGTGGTGCCACACGCCGTTGATCAAGCTCCACTGCACTAACTCGGTCGAATCTTTTCCGAACTCCGCTTTATCGCTGTCAAAATACATCCGCGTAGTCGCGAAGAAAGGCTGCTCGTTATCAATGCCGAAGTTGTAAGTCGCCGGCAGTAATTCCTTAAGTTGCTGCGGGATGGAAATGTCCGTGCGTTGCTTGCATTCGACATCTGTGCTTGCACGGTGCTCAATATTCGATTGTCCGGTTACCTGGCAGAAGTAGTACGCCATTAGTTGTGCAGGGTTGAACACAAGAATCGTTCGTCTCCGCAGTTGGATACTCTTCTTGCGTTCTTCCGGGGTCATGGCTTTTACCTGCGCCATCTCTTTTTGAATCTGTGCTTCTTCCTGTGCGCTGGCTTCCGGCGTCAGATATCCACGATCTTTAAAAACCATACGGCGATATGGGAAGCCGTCAATAAACGTAACCTGATATTCAATCGAATGCGACTTCAGTGACTTATCTGCCATGTCATTGCTGATGTTGGCCCAGTTCTCTTCGTAGTTGTAGCTGAAATCATTGACGAAATTTGCCTGCGCGCTGGCCACGGCTGCGTTGATCAGATCAGCGGCTGCTTTGCTGGTTTGTGCCGGTACCGCCTGCGGAAGAGTTACAAGGGCAATCATCACTACAAGTTGAATTGCGAACGTTCTTTTCGTGTTCATGTTCGTGCGTGCTCCTGAATCCCTGGTTCTTGTGGATGGCAATGCGTTCTGTGATGACCGCAGAATTCTCAATCGCAATCCCTGCATTCGCAGAGCTGCCTGCGTGGCGGCCGAGGTTGCTACTAGTATAGGCCTGTCGGCCCGTCACTTTGTCAGGTTGTGTATCAAGAAACTATCAAATCAAAATCGACATAGTACATCTGCCATATATCGATTTGGTGGAGGCGGCGGGAGTCGAACCCGCGTCCGAAACTACCGACAACAGAGAGCGTTCATGCTTTTTCCGGTTCATTTTTTTCTCGTCACCGGCGCTTAGAACGGACAAAGATGCGACGGCGACCAGCCTGATTGATCTCATCGTTGGCGTCCAGACGGAACCCCTTCGACCAGCCTACTGTGCGACGATTGGTACCCGCCCATAGGCGAAGCAGGAGCAATCGGCTACTTATTTAATTAAGCAGCAAGAGCCAGGTTATCGTTGGCACTTTTGGTTTTGCGAGCGATTACGGGTGTCCGCACCCCGGCATGCCTCTCTGCCACAAGCAATCCCGTCGAAGCCGTGACGCCCCCATGTGGAGCTGGCACCAACATTGCATTGGGCACTGCAAAGATCTAGATACAGTATATTCCCGTTGTCCAGCTAACTATGCCAAAGATACGGCAGAAAAATACAAATTTAACTTATCTTATTGATTTGATGATTTTTGCGGATGGTCGCGGTCTTGTTTCAACATCTGCAAAAACTGTATCAGGTCGTATGCCGGATATTTGTCTTCTGCGGGAAAGTGAAAATTTACGAATATCCAGGTATTGCCCGATACAGTTAGTTCCGGAACCACTGTTGGCGTGGCAGGCTGCTGATTGCCTTCAGGAGTTTCATACACATTTGCGAAGCAGTGGTCATTATTCATTGAGACATCCGGTACCGTAAATTTTCCGTCGATGTCCTGCCCATTCACAATTGGGTCAAAATCTAATCCGACAATTTCATGCGCAGCATATTGCGCGGCTTCATCCTGCTTCAACATCGTGGCTAACTGCACACTGAAATTTCTACCGTAATTTTTCAACGCACGTTCAACCGTGCCACCTTCATCCGGTGTTTTTTTGTCATCAGGCGTGTCCCAGTTTTGTACGTACCAGTCGTAAAAGCCCTGCACAAATTTACGGCAGGATTCTGCCTTGTCCTCTGGTTTTGATTGAGAAACGGATGTTGAGATAGTTGCATTCGGCCGTGCAGTTGAATGCGCACGACGACAACCACTAATCATCGGCAACGCAAACAATAGAAGAGCTACGCGGAATTTCATGCTGTCTCCAGAGATTGTTTTGCTCTAATTACACCAGAAGCTGCAGTCCTCTTTGTTGGCATCGCCCATGCGCGGTGTGGCCAGCTGTATCCGGTACAGCGCGCTGCCATGCGGCGGCAAAGTCACCGTCAGCGTCTCTGGAGCATTTTCGGTTTTTCCACCATATAGGTCGCGCATTGTCAGCGGCTTCAGGCGCAGACCCAACTGCTTCCAATTGGCGGTGAGCGTCGCCGGTTTGTCGTCCAGATTAAAGATGGCGATAAATCGCGGCGCACCGGGATCCGCAGCCGCCTCGGCCATCCACACCCGCGCGTTTTCCCAGCCCTTCGGCAGGTTTGTGACTGGATGACTCGCCGCCGTGTGCTGGTCAATCGCAATCACGTCTTTATTGGTGATGAGAGAAACCGTGTAGTCGTCCAGCTCGGTCAGGTTCGCGCCCAGAATCAGCGGTGAGCGTGCAATGGCCCACAGTGTGAACTGTGTCTTCTGCTCGTCATGTGTCAGCCGCGACTGCCGCGGATCGCCCCAGCCCGGGTGCGGCCGCAGTGAGCCCCACGGCAGCATGTCAGAGTCGGGCCAGTTGCCCGGTTTGGCATAGGGTTGCCATTTTGCCAGCGCGTCAAAGCCGTTATAGACGCCCATCGGCACCCAGGTATCACTCTGCGGCTGGCGCCAGTTGTCCCACATGTCATTTGTGATGCGCCACATTTGCGCGCTGGTTGTGATGACGTCCGCATGTTCCACCGCCGCCGGGCCCGGTGAGAGGCTCAGCACAATCGGTCTGCCGGTTTTTTTGATGGCCGCGGCAATCATCTTGATTTCATCGCCTTTGTAAGTGTGGTCGGCGATGCAATCCACTTTTAGAAAGTCCACGCCCCAGCCGGCATAGAGCGCGATGATGGAGTCGTAATACGCCTGGCCTGCGGCGTTGTTGTGCAGGCCGTAGGTGGTGCCGTCCCACGGACACACATCGGTAGTGTCGCCGGCATCAATCGCATGGAAGCTTGAGCCGACAATCGGCAGGTTCTGCTCCACCGCCTTGCGCGGTATGCCGCGAATGATGTGAATACCGAATTTCAATCCCTGCGCGTGGGTCCAATCCGCCAATGGCTTGAAGCCGTTGCCGCCGTCGGCAGAGGGGAATCGCGAGGTAACCGGAACCATGCGGCCGTAGGCATCCATGTCGTATCGCTGCAGCTCAGCCTTGTGTTCCAGCGGATTTTCAAAGTACCAGCCCTCGTCAATCACCGCATACTGCCAGCCGAATTGCCGTATCCCGGCCAGCACTCCGGCGTTGGCGTGGAACTGGGATTCATCAATCGTGAAGGCGTAGGCGTCCCAACTGTTCCAGCCCATGGGTGGCGTTGCGGCCAGAGTCGGCGCAGGTTGCTGTGCGTTTGCGAATGCAGCCGTGAAGATTGCCAGAGCTACCAGCAGGGTCGTGTTACGCAGCATTGCATCCCCGTGAATCAGGTGCCGTTGAATTACATGCTTTTCAGCAGGGTGACCAGACGCTGGAAGCCGAGTTTTCTTGCGGCCACGTTGTCAGTATTGGTATTGGTCGGGTCTACACCCAGACGCATGAAGCCGTGCCCAGCGCCTTCGTAAATAATGGGCGCGTACTTCTTGCCGGAGGAGGCCATCGCCGTTTTCGTATCCGGCACCGTGGCGCTGATGCGAGCGTCATTGCCGCCGTAGAATCCGTAGACCGGCGCCTGAATCGTGGTGAATTCTTTCGGCGGCGGACCGTAGAAAACGAAGGCTGCATTCAGGTCGGCGCGCTGTGTGGCAAATTCAAACGACTTGCCGCCGCCCCAGCAGAATCCCACCACGGCCAGCTTGCCGTTGGATGCCGGCAGTTTCTTGCCATAATCGGCCACGGCATTCAGGTCTGCCATTACCTGCGCACCGTTCAGGCCGGAGACGCCACGCACACGAGCATCCTGATCGGCATACGCCTCGCTGCCGCCGCCACCCGGCCCGGTGCCGCTCAGCAGGTCCGGCGCAATAACGATGAATCCTTCCGCGGCAATATCGTCGGCCATACTGCGTGCCCAGTCGCTGAGGCCGAAGATTTCGTGAATCAACACGACCACCGGCGCCTTCTGCTTTACTTCGGGGTAGACGATGAAGGCATTTACTGTGCGCTGGCCGTACTGCACTTTCACCCACTCCTGATGGCGGGTGGATTTTTCCAGGCGGGCTTTAGCCCAGTCCTGCGCGGCGGCGTTCGTTGTGGAGAAGGAAAGAAGTGCGGCCATCACCAACAGGCCGAGAATTACCCGGTGAAGTGAAGAGTGGCGTTTCATGCGGAAAATATAGCAGATTCGCCGATGACTGACATTGCGGCGCTACGGGTTCTGGAAGTCGATGGATTCCCACTCGCCGCGCTCAATGCCATCGCGGATTTGCGACGGAGATTTGCCCAGCCGCGTCTGCCGGTAGGTGTATACCATTTCCTTCATACAGGTGGAGCAATACGCGCCGTGGGTGCCTTCAAAGCAGCTGCGCAGGCTCTGGTGGCCCATGCCGCGGTCGCAACGGCAGTAACAGGGTTCCTGGTAGAGCACGCTGGGGATTTTTGCGGCCAGCTGGTAAATCTTTACCTGATAGGCGAATTCGAAGTGGTCGCCGGTGAGTTGGTTGCCGGAGAGAATCGGCGGCAATGTGGCCCCGGCGGCCGGCGGCTGCGTGTGGTACGCAGGAATATCATTGGCGGGGTTGGAGAATTGCGCAAAGCTAATCGCCGTCAGCAAGCCCATGGCAGCCACGGCCACCAACTTGAAATTCAGGATGCGGGGAACCGGATTCAACCACTTCATGCAGGTATCGTAACAGGAGTTTAGAAGGGAAGGCGAGGCGACAGCGGATTGGTTTGGCGGTTAAAAAAAAGACGGCACGAACGGAATTTTGTTCGTGCCGGGAGGCCAGTGACGCAACTTGCTCTCCCTTCCGGTTCCACGTCTGCCTCGTATTGGGCGCTCTGTGGAATCCACCCTTTCGGTGGCCCGGGTTAGGAGTAAACTTTCGGGGCGGGTTCTGTATGCTGAGAACCTGTATCCCTGCTACAAGAAAAACTGTATCACAAATCAGAAGAAATGCAATACATAAAATTAGACACAATCTACAGAATTTAGTTGCCCGACTCTAAAAGATAAATTTTTCCGGGCGAAGAGATTTGGGTTCTAAAGGTGCAGTAATTTCTGAAAATGTATCAAGTATATATAAATCAATTACATATCGTGTTAATTTGAGCTGCAAGTGAGCAGTCCGCCTCTGTAATCCCACCGGCATCATGGCTTACCAGTGCCAAAAAAACTCTGTTATAGCGTATATCGATATCTGGATGGTGCCCGGCAGCCTCGGCCGCAGCGGCCACGGCATTGACGAAATGCATAGCGGCTACGAAGTCGGCAAGCTGCCAATCGCGGAGAAGTTTACCGCCTTCCAGACGCCATCCGGGTAGCCGGTCCAGCCTTGCCAGCACTTCATTGGGGTCCAAAACCTTAGTCGCCATATTGCCCTCCTGCTGTTAGATGCACCCGAGCAGGCTAATCGCTGTAGGGGAGAATGTCGAGCAGGATTTGAGGGGCAAGGTTATGAGGCCCGTTGCAGATCTATGGCATCAGCGGCGAGCGATTCTGCATCCTGCACGGCGGAGCAGCGGATGGCAGTGAACTGACGCGCGTGGTCAGTGATTTCTTTGCGCAGGTCCGCCCAAAGCTGGTCTGGAATGCTGCCGAAGAGCGCGACGATGGCGGGATCAAACTGCGAGCCGGAGCAGCGTTCGATTTCCTCACGCGCGGCGGCAAAACTTCGCGCCTTGCGATACGGCCGCTCTGAGGTGATGGCGTCCATCGTGTCTGCAATGGCAAATAATCTGGAGCCGATGGGAATTTCATTTTCGCGCAGATTGCGCGGATAGCCGGTGCCGT
>CAIZGA010000622.1 GCA_903932385.1 uncultured Acidobacteriota bacterium | reverse complement strand
TCGTATTCGCGGCGGCCGTTGAGCGCATCCGCGCGATTGCCTGCGCGGTCCGCTTTCTGCTCAGCCTTCTCTGCGGCGATGCGCGCTTTTTCCAACGCACGTTCGCGCTTGCGTTCGTAGGCCTCAATCACCACGCCATCTTTTTTCGCCTGCACATTGCGGCGCCAGTTCACCCAGCGGTCGCGCCAGTTCTGGATGAAAGCAAAGCGCACGGCCACCCATTCACCGGCAGTGTTCACGCTAAAGGTGGTGGAGAGATAAAACGCAACGGCAATCATCAGGCCGGTGACCACGCAGGCACCGGGATAATTCAACACACGCACCAGCATGTCCGCCAACAAGCGGCCGCTCATGCCTTCCACCGGAACTGCGCCGCGCCACATCCAATGCAGCGGCTGTAACGCCAGCAGCGCCGGAGCAAACAGCATCCACAAAGACAAACCAAAAATTCGGGTGCGGATATGGCCCACCGGACGCGAACGCAGCCATGCCAGACCCAGCATCAACAGCGTGATGGGCAGCAGGTACGCGGTCATGCCGAAGAGTTGCAGCAGCATGTCGCCCACCCACGCGCCGGCCACGCCGGTCCAATTGCGCGCGGCCACGCTGCCGGCGGTATTCAGCGACGGGTCAGCCGGGTTGTAACTGAGCAGAGCAAGCAGGAGCAGCAGCGCGACAGCCATTGCCGCCAGCCCGATGACTTCATTCAGGCGGCGGTGTGGGGTCGGCGTAAATACGATTTTTTTCGGTCTCATCTGGACACGCCTTTAGACACGCCGTCAGCCCACCGCAGACACGGCTGGCTGAATACACCAAAGCATTCTCGATTATCACAGGGTGGAAGGCGCGAAAATCCAGCGTTTTATGCGGGGGAATACAGTGTGACAACCTACCGCAACTACCAGAGATTCAGTTCACTATCCAGGTCGTTCGTCGCGTTGCTGTTACCGGTACGATATTTATCTTTCCCGCCCAAATCGAGCCCGAAGTGCATCTCCGAATGCACACCACTGATCTTGACCGGAATCTGCGCGCCGATGCCCGGCTTGCTGAAGATTGGGTCCACCGCTCTCAGCAGCACGGACTTGATACCGGTGGTCATCTGGGAAATTTTCGCCTGCGTTCGCACAATGCCGTGGAACTGATAGCCGCCATCGTGAATCGTATAGCTGCCATCCAACTGCAACTGAACACCCGGCATTTCATAATCAATATTGGAAAGATGGATGACCTTGCTCTTCATCTGAAAAGCACCGGCCATCGCTGCCGTCACCGGTTCCGTACCAGCCGATGCAGCGTTCGCTTCCTTCGGCCGCCCCTGCGCCCGCAGGCTGAACATCTTCATCTTCGCCTGAATGGACTCACTGCTATACGTGACATTCGTCAGTCTGAAATTTCCCGCCAGCGACATCTTCTCCAGCACGCTGGCCGGGCCCGGCGGCAAATGGACCTTCGCATTCATCTGCAGGTCAGACCGCAACAACGGTTCATTCGACTTCACCGCCAGCGTCAGCATGTCTTCCAGTCGCCCATCCGGCATGGTCACCAGCAGTGTAATGTCGTGCCCGGGAACTCCCGGCGTTCGCAGCACGCTGCCGCGCACCGTAAAGTTTGAGTTCTGCAAACGCGCCTCGACGGGGTCCAGTGTCACGTCGCCATTGGTACCGTCCACCGTGGCATGGAATTTTGTGTGCAGCGGTAACGTGTGGTCTCCGCTCTCGATGCGGAAGTCCGGCGTATCGGTTTCGCCATCCACCACAATTGCATCCAGCAGTCCGGAAAAACTTCCCGTGGAAGAGAGCATGCCGCCAATACCTTTGATGGTGGAGAGATCGGCATGGGTAAAGCTGTACTGTCCATCCACCGGTGTGTCTCCGGGCGCGCTACGGTTCCACGGACCGAAGTTTCCCTTCGCGGAAATATTTCCCACCGGTTTTGGATTCACCAGCTGTGCGTCAAACTGCATCGGCTCATTCGGCGCAATGTGGGTCAGTACAAGATTTGAAATTATAAAGACCAGCGGCTGCTTGCCGGGCTTGTTCGTCCCCAGCGTCAGTACAGTATCGTCGCAAATAATTTTGTCCATCAGGAAACCGCCGCCCGGCAGTATCGAGTTGGATTTCTTCGGCGCCGCAGGTTGCAGCATCGCGCCGCGTTCGCCCTTCGGCGGCAAATTCAACCGAAGCCCGCGGACATGCACGGTTCCGATATGCAACGGCTTCTGCCGCAACGCCCAAAGGCTAATGTGAAATTGAAAACTGCTGACTTCAATCAGCGGCGGCTCAGTTACATCCTGCACCCGCTGAACTTTCAGTCCGCGGCCCTCGACATTCAATCCATCCAGTGCGTTGATGTGCAGTTGGTCCAACTCAACGTGTGCCTGGAATCGTTCCGACAGCATCTGCACAACATGACTACGCAGCATCGGCTCGATATGGCTGGCCACATAGATGGCTGCCGCTGCCAGCGAAGCCAGCAGAACCACCGCAGCGATTAGCATCCACATCCACGCGCGCCGGATGCGCGATGGCCCAGCTCCACTACGTTGAACCATGTGCCGTGTTCACCTATGAGATTTTTTTGCTTACTGGCCCGCGAATTCTTACTGTCCCAGATATTGAATGCCCCACATCAGCAATCCCGCACCCAGCAGAATGCGATAGATGGCAAAGAGAGTGAAGCCGTGATTCCGCACCCAGCGCAGGAACCACTCCACCACCAGCAGCGCAACAACAAATGAAACCACCAGACCGATGGCCAGTGTCACCCAACTGTGCGTGTTCATCACCAGCGGCGTCATCACCTCGCCCGCCACATGTTTGGGATGGATGACCTTCAGCAGCGAATATCCTGTGGCTGCAATCATCGTGGGGATCGAAACCAGAAAGCTGAACTCCAGCGCCGCCGGCCGCGACAGGCCCACAGACTGCCCCGATGCAATCGTAGACATGGAACGCGAGGTGCCGGGAATCACCGCGGAAGTAATCTGCCACAAACCCACCCACACGGCATGAAAAATATTCATGTCTTCCACGTGGTTCACCGCGGAGTCACGGCGCGACGCAACAGCATCCACAATCCACATGACCACGCCGCCAATCAGCAGCGCCCATGCCATCACCTGCAGGTTCTCCAGGTTCTCGCTGATTTTTTTTGACAGCAAATAGCTGGGCCCGGCCGTCACCACAAACGCAACGGCAGTCAGCGTGATGGGATGGTTCCAAAAAGAACTATTGCCGCGTTCACCATTGGGGAAGGTGCGGAAGAATCCAAGAATGCGCTGCAGGTAGACCAGCAGCAGCGCTAGGATTGCACCCAGCTGGATGACCACCGTGTACATCTTCCAGAACGCATCGCCGAGATCGATATGCATCATCGCTTCAACAATGCGCAGGTGCGCCGTGGAACTGACAGGAAGAAATTCCGTCAGGCCTTCAACGATGCCCAGCAGAAAGGAATAAAGATAATCGTGCACGGCGCCTCCAACAGCTTTGGGTTATGGCTTGGTTCAACTGCGTTCAGTCCAAAATCAATCGCGGTCGGTTCCATACACCGGAACAGACTGCTGCAACCTGTATATCAGAGCCGCCCCTCGCGCTGCGAAGTCCGTCTGCGGAAAGTGTTGCATCAGGTCATTCTGCGTGGATGTGGCGCGGGCAGCAGCAGCATCCGCCTTTTTCTGGTCGCCATCTTCGCGGTAGATGTCCGCAGCCGAGGCCAGACGCAACACGGCGTTATACAGCGCCTCGGCAGTCTTCGGTCCATCGGGATATTCCTTCACATATTTCAGATACAAATCGCTTTCCATCTCAGGACATTTCGCCAGCCCCTGCCAGTCGCCGCACAGTTTGTTGTCGAGAAGGTCATACGCAGCCAGCGCGGCATACTTCGTGCCGGGGTACATCTTGATGACCTTCTTCATATACTCTTCATGGATTTGCGGACGCAGATACGATTCCTGCTCATGCGCAGATGGCAACGTGGAAATGTCCAGCCTCTCCAACTGCCATTTGATGTCTGCCGCGCGATAGGCAGCTTCGGCGGCGTAAGGAGATTTGGGAAACATTTCCGTCAGCCGCATGTAAAGCCAGCGTGCGGAGTTGGCGGAATCTTTCGGCGCATGCGGACGTGATGCATTCAACTCCGTTGTTGCTGCCGCGCCATAAAGCAGCACATCACCCTGCGGAGTCTTCGGACCAATCACTCCCTTGTCTTTAATCCATCCCGACGCTGGGTAATAATCCTGCTGTCCGAATTCCGGCGCATCTTCTTCCGGCTTTTCTTCGTCGGTGTTGGCAAAAACACGCAGCCAGTTGCCGCTGCGTTCCATCACCACCATTTCGCGGCCGGGTTCAATGGTTGTGATGTGGTCGGATGTGTCGTC
The DNA here is from genome assembly GCA_903932385.1 of uncultured Acidobacteriota bacterium. Lineage (GTDB taxonomy): Bacteria > Acidobacteriota > Terriglobia > Terriglobales > Acidobacteriaceae > CAIZGA01. The sequence continues at coordinate 677 of CAIZGA010000622.1, read as the reverse complement.
GGTCTGCACGTAGACGATGGCTTCGTGGATGACGGTCGCGCGTACTGACTCGTCATACTTCGCCAGGTCCTTAGGACTCTTCGGCGGCTTGGGCGTCTTCTGCGCGCACAGCAGCAACGGAGACGCCAGCGCCAGACAGGCTACCGCAACATTTCTAAAACGCAGTGCTGCGTGATTTTTCATCGTCACCCTCACGTCCATAGTACTTTGACGCAATCGGGCCGCCCTGCGTTTTCATATTGCGGTGAATTGACTCACTCGCTGCTTATACTTCCAGAATCACCGGCATAATCAATGGGCGGCGGCTGGTGTTTTTCTGGATGTAGCGTTTGAGGTCGGTGCGGATTTTTTCCTTGATGACGCCGTAGTCGGCCTTCTCTTCGGCGCTCGATCCATCCAGCGTGCGCGCCACAACTTCACGCGCCTGCTCCATAATGTCCGCCTCGCCGGCCACAAAGCCGCGGGTCACAATCTCCGGCTGGCGCTCCACGCGTCCGCTGAGTTTGTTGATGGTGATAATCGGCAGCACGATGCCGTCTTCGCTCAAGTGGCGCCGGTCGCGGATGACAATGTCTTCCACCACGTCGCCGGTCGAGCCGGAATCGATGCAAACGCGTCCCGCATTAATCTTGCCGTTCTTGCGCAACGTATCGCGGTCCATCTCCACAACGTCGCCG
>CAIZGA010000621.1 GCA_903932385.1 uncultured Acidobacteriota bacterium | reverse complement strand
TCCCGATCAGAAATATAGCCGCGAAGTTACGGCTTGCCCAGCACAAGTTCCGTATTGACGTTATCAGCATCGGTATATGCCTTGAGGCTCAGATGATCGGCAGTTATCTTTTCCGGAGAGCCCGTTTTCAACAGCCACTCGTGCGATTGTCCTGCCAGTATGTAGCTTGAGGCTGACTCGTCGGCAATCGGCTGGTCGTTCCCCGCAACGTAAAGTGCAAAATCGGAAATCTGAATGTGCGCGGTGCCCTGATTTTTTACGCCAACTTTGATCGTATTATTCGGCATCTGTGAAATGTTCCAAACCACTTTCGGCTCGGCTTCGCCCTTTTGCGACTGGACGAATACCGGCAAAGTAATACGCAATGCGACCTGCACCCCGATGAATCCCGGTGCCGGTTGCGGGGGAAGTTCCTGCATACTTATGCGATAGGTCAGCTCGTTTGTTGTGTCCGCCTTGCGCCGCAAGGCCACGCGGATGATCTGTTCACTTTGCGGTGCGATAGTAACAATGGGTGGCGAAACGAGCAGATCCCGGGTTGGGGTATAGATGTCTTTGCCATTGAGTTGTGACCATTCGACGGCCTGAATTTGAATCGATGTCGGTTGGTTCGAGCCGTTTTTGACAGTGACCGCAGCCGTTTGCTGTTCCGGAGACAATTCAACGCGAACCGGGTCTATTTCCCAACCCGCCGCCCCTGCAAGCCTTGGAGCAAGTAGCGCAAAAGCGCAGAGAAAAACATAGAGCGACATCTTCCGCAGGTGATTTGTTGTAGTCATGTCCATGCCGCATATCGAGTTATTCATAGTAGTCACCATTATTAAAAGTTGATCGTTGCGCTAACCGTATCGGTATACGTATCCGCTGCGACATCCTGTCCGGCGGGGATCGTTCCGCACACGTTGTAAACTCTGGCCACCTTGGTCGGCGCGCTGGTGAGCGTCAACATTCCGGCTCCGACAGCGGTCCACGCTATAGTGCCGGGGAAAGTACAGGCCGTACTCGGAGCATTGGTAGGAGGCTGGAAAATGTTGTATTGCAGCATGCCTGCGGCAGTTCCGCCCAACATCTGACGCTGCGAGCCGGCAACGTGGGTGCCGTTATCCATACCTATCGTCAGCCCGGTTGCACCTTTGGAACAAGCGACGCTGATCGAGCCGGTAGTGTTCAATGCCGCAGTTGCGTTAATGTTCACGGGATCATAGGTGGCAAATGCAAGGGCTGATGAAGTACTGATCGAACAGTTTTGTGAAACGGATGCCGATACCGGGACAGATGTGCTGGCAGATGCTGCAAGAACGACATCGGACGCAGCCAGCAACATGACGGCAACCGACAATTTCAAAGCGGGTTTCTTCAACATGTTATTACTCCTTGTTAACAATTTTGCTGATCATGGACATCTTCCGCTGCTTTGTATGTTCGTTGGCGTACATAAGCTGCTTATATGTTGGGCGGTGTCGGGGCAGGTGCTAAAGCCGGTGTTTCAACGGGTGCCGTATCCGGCAAGACGGGCAGTGCGGATGGCACTACGGAAAGCAGTTCCGAAGGTGGCTCGGCAAGTACCGGGGCGGGCATGACGGCGTTCTCCAGGATCGATGCGGCACCCTGCGCTACCCCAACCGGTACGGTCTGAATCAGCGGGATTACTGTCAGCGCGCCGTTGACATAAACAATGGTGTAATTGGTGGCGGTGAAAGTGCCTCCGCCAGCTCTACCTAGTGTGATCACATACGGACTGCCCAAGATGCTGGCAGATGCCGCTGTACCCGGACTCGTCTCTGTGAACGCTCCGATAGTTTCACCATTCACCAGGCCATCTGTGGTGAATGCCGTCAATATCATTGTCTGGCCGTAGGTCTTGGTGGCGTCTGCCGCCGTCACTGTTAATCCGGTTGGATTCACTGTCAGTGCACCTTTGATATAGCCTATGGCGTAGTTGGATGCAGTAAAAGTGCCACCGGTAGCGCTGCCCGGCGTGATTGCATACGGCCCCCCACCCACGCTGGCGGTTGCCGCCGTGCCGGGACTCGTTTCGGTGACGCTGCCGACGGTTTCACCGGTTAACAGGCCAGCCGTGGTGAAGGCCGACAGTTTCTCTGTCTGCCCATAGGTCTTGGTGTAATTGGACGCAGTTACCGTCAAGTTGGCCGGGATCACCTTCAGTGCGCCGTTGGCATAACCTATGATGTAATTGGACGCTAGAAAAGTGCCGCCGGTTGCGCTGCCCGGCGTGATTGCATACGGCCCCCCACCCACGCCGGCGGTCGCCGCCGCGCCGGGACTCGTCTCGCTGACACTGCCGATGGTTTCACCGGCCACCAGACCCGTCGTGGTAAAGTGAGTTAGTGTTGGTGTCTGGCCGTAGGTCTTCGAGACATCGGAGGCTGTCACAGTAAGTGGAGCCGGGGTAATGTTGGCTGTCGTTATTCCGGAAGAGGCAAACAGGACAAAATCAACAACGTTTGCGCCACTGATGGTGTAACCGTTGAATGTAACCGTCTTGCCGGTTCCCGCGCCTGTGTTACCAAAAGTTGCGGTACCGGGAAGCAAAGTGACAAAACCACCGTCAGCAGGCGAACCGACAAAAGTGAGAGTTGCAGCGTTGGCGCCGTCATAAATCTTGTTGTTCCCTTCCGCAAATACCCATGCTTTCGCGTCCACCGTGCCTGTTGCATTCGCGATGTAAGCTGCAATTTCCGCGCTCGTATTGGCGTAACCATTCGGATTAAACCGTATGGTGGTATTCAGTGCTGTTACCGCACCGGCAATAGTAACTGTTCCTCC
>CAIZGA010000620.1 GCA_903932385.1 uncultured Acidobacteriota bacterium | reverse complement strand
TGGCTGCGGACGGACACTCCGTACAAGACGACGACGGGCGGCGGGTTGACGACGAGCATGACGAACCTGGGAGTGCTGTGTCCGCGGGACTGGCATCCGGGGGATTGGATTACGTGCCGCGTGGAGCCGCAGAACTACGCGAAGTTTTTTACCGGGATACCCGGCATGAGCGAGCAGAACTTCAGCGTACCGATGCTGCATTTGCCGGATGGGACACCGGAGTGGCCGAGCCTGCAGATGGGAGTGGCAGGGGATGGATACGCGCCGGTGGACCCGACGGGGCAGATTGCGCTGCATCTGCCGCTGAAGTGGAGCGGGGATTTGAAGTTGCAGGTGGAGCCGTATGGCTACTCGGCTTTGAATGGATATCAGACGGGGATGCCGGGCCATGCGGTGATTGACATGGGAGCGGCGAAGGCGGCGCCGGAGTTGCCGAAGAAGCCGGAGTACACGCTTGCCGAACGATTTGAAATTGCGGGCATGAAGGAAGATTTGATTGATGTGTGGAATGAAATTTATGACACGCAGAATTTGTTGGACTACATCGACGCGAGTGACAATTTTGACGGCTACGATGTGGACGAAATTATGGATTATCTGGACGACCTGTGCGACGAACGCGATGATCTGATTGATGACCTGCCGAAGGGCGCGGCGGCGGAGTTGGCAAACGAGTTGGCGCAGGAGACCGGAACGCTGGTGGAGAAGCTGGACCAGGGGACGCTGACGGCGGAAGAAAAATCGCAGTTGCAGAAATATCAGGACTGGAAAGAGTATCTGGAGAATGAGTCGACGTGGATTAAGTTGGACGAGGAAGAGATTGTCGGACATCTAACGTCGCTGGATTGGACCCTGCCGGTGCAGCCGCAGGGAAAGCTGGGCGGGATCCACGGCGATTTTGGATACGATCCTTCGACGGCGCGGATACGGTTGGATGGGATTCCTGTGTCGCCATTTTTGACGACGCCGACGGACCTGTATTATTTGCCGCCGGACAATCTGGGAGCGGGCGAGCACAATTTGGCGATTGATAGTCCGGGAATGCCGGAGACGGTGATGCCGATTTTCTACATGACGCTGACGATGTCGGCGGACCAACTGCATCTGCACAAGGGGCAGTCGACGGCGTACCACGTGACGCTGAGCGGGTTGAATGGATTGCCGACGAGCGCGTGGGGGTCAGCATTTTTCCCGAGCGATTTGGTGGATACGAGCGAGCTTGGGAGCTTCAAGCTGGGCGGGATGCCCGGGTCGTCGCAAAGCGGAACGATAACGCTATCAGTGACGAATGGCTCGCCGGATGTGATCACGATGGTGAATGAATACCGCACGCTGGATGCGAAGATGTTTGCGCCGTCGGGAAGTTTTCACATCGATGGCGTGTTGGGTTCGATACGAGACGGCAACTTCATCATCAACGGAGTGGCGCGGGCGTATCTGGATCCGGTGGCGGGATTTGGCGCGGGGTTGTCGCTGCCGCAAACGCAGATGCCGAGTTACGACCAGCCGTGGATTCCAAAAATGCAGTGGACGCCGGGGATGACGTTGAGTGAGTCGGGCACGCCGCCGACGATGACGCTGGATACCGAAGAGCAGAATGTGACTCGCGACAAACAGAAGGCTGCGGATGCGGACGCGCATAGCAGCGATGCGGCGAAGGCGACCGGGTCGGCGTGGCAGAAGGGGATGATGGATTTGCAGTCGCCGGATGCGGGGATGTATCGCGAGTTGGAGAAGAGTTTGCTGCAGAAGGACCGGATGTTCCGCAGCAGTTTTGGAAGTTATTCCACTTCACCGACGGCGGAGAATTTGAGCAAGCTGGAGAGTGCGCAGATGGAGCGGAATGAAGTGTTGCAGTCGCTGGATATGCAGCATGGGTCGCTGCTGCAGAATTTTTCTGCGGCGGACCAGGGCGCGGTGCAGAATGCGTATGGAAGTTTTCGGCACGCGCTGGGCACGGCGGCGGAGGCGGACAGCGAGTTGCGGCAGTCGCGGAATTTGCTGGGCAAGCAGAGCGGTGCGTTGTCGCTGCAGAATTTTTTCTAGTGGATGGAAAAGGTCAAAGGACTACCACCGATTTCACCGATAAAACACCGATACGAATTTGGTGACGGGAAGAACTAGAGCTGACCACAGGTTTCACGGGATTGATATAGATAGGTCAACGGCTTGGTGCGGATAAAGTCAAAGACAAAGGCAACGGCTAGGTGCGGGTAGGGTCAACGGCAATGGCAACGGCGGATCAGTTCCAAGGTGGGGCCGGAGCAAGGTGAATTTTTTCGTTGTCGGTGAGGCTGCCACATCGGAGGGGCGAGATGTGGGGCAGATGAAAAATCAAAATAAAAAATGAATGCTGGTGAAGGCGAACTCAGGCGGCGCTGAAGGAGTCGAAGACTCGGACGGTGCAGTGGAGTTTGCTGATTTCGTCGCGGAAGCGGTCGTGGCGCTGGGACTGGTCGTAGGCTTTGTAGTGCTCGAGGGAGTCGAAGACGATGGTCATGGCGACGTCGTAGTTGATGTCGCTGACTTCGCGGTGGATGTCGTCATTGCGATGGCCGAGGATGAATTTGAGTTCGCCTTCATGGCCGGCGAGGAGGTCAAAACAGAGTTTGATGAAATGGGCGCGGGACTGCGCGGAGTGGTCCTGCAGGTTGAAGTAGACGGTGTGAACGGGTTTTTCGTGCGTGGCGTGGTGCCGCATGTGAGGCTCCTAAGGTTGATGGGAGAATTCTACCGCTATTGGACGAGGTGGAGGCAGCGGTCCCAGCGGGCGAAGTTGGCGATGCCGGTGAGGGCGCGGTTGGTGAGGGAGCGGGGGCGCGCGTCTGCGTTGATGGCGGAGAAGCCGAAGGGGAGCGGGTCGTCGGGGTCGGTGGAGCGGAGGGAGAAATAGACGAGCCAGGGAGTGCCGAGGATGTTGGCGTCCGGCACGAGGCCCCAGTAGCGGGAGTCGAGCGAGTCATTGCGATTGTCGCCGAGGACGAAATACATGCGCGGCGGGACGACGAGGTTGCCGTTGAGCGTGAGGGAGCGGAGTTGCGCGTGCCAGCCGGGAAGGATGCTGGCGTCCTGGTCGGCGAAGGTGGGGAACTCATCGCGATAGGTGGTGCCAAGGAGCGGGCGATAGACGGCGTACGGCTCGACGAGTGGTGCGTCGTTGACGAAGACGTGGCCGTTGTGGAGATGGATGCGGTCGCCGGGGAGACCGATGATGCGTTTGACGAGATGCGTATCCGGCTCGCCCGGTTTGAGGAAGACGATGATTTCTCCGCGATGCAGGGAGGCGTGCGGGAGCAGGGAAAGATTGACTGGGGTGTAGGAATTTTTGGTGACGAGAACAAAGTCGCCGACGAGCAGGGTTGGCTCCATCGATCCGGAGGGGATGCGATGCGGCTGGACGAGAAATGTAGTGACGAAGGTGGCGATGACGAGGATGATCATGAGCGACTGAATCATCTCTGCAAATTCATGATGGTGCGCGATGGGCGGACGCGCGGGGGGAAGCGGTGCGGGTTGGGCCTGGGTGGTCATGCGCCGGTGCGGCCTTCAGTGGAGGAAAGATACTCCTCCAATTGCAGACAGGCAATGCGGGCGGCGGCCTGCTGGGCTTCTTTTTTATTGCCGGCGGCGGCCTGACCGAGGACGACGTCGCCGTGGCCGGGTGCATCGAGGCGGACTTCTACGGTGAAGTGCTTGAGGTGGTCGGGGCCCGACTCGGCAGTGACGACGTAGCGGGGCGTGCCGAGGCCGGCGGCCTGCATGCGCTGCTGCAGGATTTCTTTCGCCGCGCGGTCGGGCGCGGGACTCCGGGCCGGCTCCGGCGCGCTGA
>CAIZGA010000619.1 GCA_903932385.1 uncultured Acidobacteriota bacterium | reverse complement strand
TAGGTTCCTGTGGCATTAAATTATATTGTAATTCAAAGAACTCGTCGGGCATCTAATCGTTAACTTCCGAAATTGAACATTACGTTTCCAAGATCGTGGAACACGTTTCCTGATCCGCCTGCGTCCGTGCTGCTGAAGAAGGCAGCCGGCGTGGCCAAGGGCTCCGGCGTTCCCAACAAGGACAAGATCGGCAAAGTGACCGAGAAGCAGGTGCTGGAAATCGCCACCGCCAAGATGCCCGACCTGAACGCAGCTTCGATTGAAGCCGCGGTCAAGAGCATCAAAGGCACGGCGCGCAGCATGGGCATCGACGTCGTAGCGTAAATTTTTCTGGTGTCACAAGAAAGGCGCAGCCCACACGGGCCGCGCCTTTTTTCTTGTCATTACAATTTTATTTTTGTCCCATACAATTCTTTGCATAGTTTCAAAATTTAACTGGTGAGTCATCATGCAAATCGTCACCTTTGTTTTCTTCAGCATAATTCTGACAGGCGTAACGCTCTTTGCTCAGACACAGGCGACCGCTCCCTCGCAAGGCGACACTACAAAGTTGCGCATAATTGTTGGCGCACATGTTGCGAACTCAGGTTCAGTTGTTGCGATTCCAGCATTCACAAACTGGCAGGCCCAAATAACAATGGGCGGCCAGAAACAACAGAGGACGGTGCTGGATAAAGAGTTGCTGGGTTGGCTGGAAAAAGAATCCACAGTGAATGGGTTGGAGTCTGACACGCTTCAACCATGGCATATTGTGATTGCCTATGACCAGTTCGATGAAGATGGCGACAATGTCCACAGCGGCGAGTTCGATGAAGTTTGGGCAGGTGCAAAGCGATACAAAGCCAGCTACAAAAGTGACGACCTGAAGCAGACAGACTCCGCCACTGAGCAAGGTCTCTTGCGGTCAGGGGACCAACATTGGCCGTCTGTGGCCGAAACAATCGTGCGGGATGCAGTCATTGCGCCGATGTATGATGCGAGAAAGCTAAGAGGCTACAAACCTAACGAGATGTCTCAGTACTACGATGGTCATCTTTTCGATTGCGTAAAGTTCATATCTGACAGTAACAACACTGTTCCAGCTGGCCAATACTGTTTCGACCATAACGGGCCTGCGCTTCGTTATGTGCGGGGTGATAGCTGGCACCAGACAACGTATAACAATATTGAACTTTTTCAAGGCAGATATATTGCGCGGGATGTTGTGGTCACAGACGGTGGGAAGCCATATCTCAAATTACATGTGAAAACATTGGAGCCCGTATCAGGCGCGGATGCGAGTCTCTTTCAGCCCACGGCGGACGCGGTTAATTTGCATGGCAAAACGCAAACGGGTGTTCCACTCATACAAATTGATCGAATATTTCCGCAATGGCCGGATTCACTCCGTACCCAACACTTTTCCGTCACGCTTAAAATCCTTATCGGCACGGATGGAAAAGTGAAAAACGCTCAGGCAATTTCCGGTCTCAAAGCCGCGTACAAATCCGCAGAAAGTACTGTACGCAAGTGGACATTTGAGCCATTCCTTGTACTGGGCCAGCCGGAAGAAGTTGAGTCTCAAATTGAACTCCGTAATAACTAATCAAGGAAAACATGACGTAAGAACTATGAAGATTCGCATTACTGCGATTCTCAAAAATCGCCGCGCCTTTTTTCTTTGCCAGCAGCGCGGTGTATACATGAATATCGGCAAGATAAAGGATGCGCAATGAGCAACGATAAGCAGATGGGATTTGCCACGCGGGCGATTCACGACGGACAGGCGGCGGACCCGCAGACCGGCGCCGTGAATGTGCCGCTCTACCTCAGCTCCACGTTTGAGTTTGAAGAGATTGGCGTCAACAAGGGCTACGAATATTCGCGGCTCGGCAACCCGACGCGCACCGCGTTGGAGAGTTGTTTGGCGTCGCTCGAAAGCGGACGCACCGCGCATGTGTTCGGCAGCGGCATGGCGGCCATCGCCGCGCTGTGCACCATGATGAAGACCGGCGACCATGTGGTCTGCGGAGAGAATGTTTACGGCGGAACGATTCGCCTCTTCGATAAAATTCTGACCGGATACGGCATCGAGTTCACCTACGTGGACACCGGCGATGCGGAGAACGTGGCGCGCGCGTTGCGGCCGAATACGAAACTCGTCCACATTGAAACGCCCACGAACCCGATGATGACGGTGACCGACATTCGCGCCGTGGCCGACGTTTGCCATGCGAAGGGCGTGGACGTGAGCGTGGACAACACTTTCATGTCGCCATATTTTCAGCGGCCGCTGGAACTTGGCGCCGACATTGTGATGCACTCGACGACGAAATTTCTCAACGGCCACTCCGATGGTCTGGGCGGCGTGTTGATTTGCAATCGCGAAGACCTCGCCGACCGCTTCCGCTATGTGCAGAAATCCACCGGCGGAATTTTATCTCCGTTCGAGTGCTGGCTGCTGTTGCGCGGCGTGAAAACTCTCGCGCTCCGCATGCGGCAGCATGATGCCAACGGTCGTGCCGTGGCGGAGTTTCTCGCCGGCCACAAACAGGTGCAGCAGGTCAATTATCCCGGACTGAAAAATCATCCGCAGCATGCGCTTGCCGCGCGGCAGATGTCCGGCTTCGGCTCGATGATGTCGATGGAGTTGGGCACGCGCGAACGTGCCAATGAATTCCTGCGCTCGGTAAAACTTTGCACGCTGGCCGAATCGCTGGGCGGAGTGGAAACGCTCGTCTCGCATCCGGCGACGATGACGCACCTCGATATGGCGCGCGAGGCACGCGAGCGGCTGGGCGTGACCGATGGGCTGGTGCGAATCTCCGTCGGCCTGGAAGACACAGACGACCTGCTGGCCGATTTAAATCAGGCGCTGGAGTGCCTGAAATCATCCTGAGAAATGTAATGAGCTTTGTGACGGCGAGCCGGCCGTATAACACAAAGGTTGTATGTATCCCCCAAAAGGTTACCTTATCGTTGTAGATGGGAGTCTGCCTGTACGCGCGGCCCGCTCATGTCTGCATAGGCACCCGGGCCATCGGGATGCGGGATCTCGGCTCCGATTCAGCACGCAGAAGGAAATGCAATGTTGCTCACACGGTCTGCACGGCGGGTAGCTGTGGCCAATTCCGGGCTGGCGTTATTGCTCACCGGGATGCTCTTCCTGCTGTTGCATTACCATCTCAAAATTGACCGCGTAAACGGCATGGTGCTGATTACGCTGGTGAGCGCCTGCATCTTCGAGGTGCTGCTGTGGGTGATTCTGCGGCAACAGCACAAGATGGAAAAGCGCCGCTGGGAGCAGGAGAAAGTTCTGCTGCTGGAAAAACATCGGCAGACGGCGGTGCTGGAAGCCACGGTGGCCGAGCGCACACACAAACTGGCCGAGTCGCTGATGCAGATGCGCGCGCTGCTGGAATCTTCCAACGACGGCATCCTCAGTGTGGATGTGGATTGCCGCGTGAATTTTCTTAATCCTGCTGCAGAAAAAATGTTGGGCGTAAGCGCGGAGCATGTCAGCGGACAGCCGGTGGGCCAGGTGCTGCAGGTGGGCGGGCGCGACGGCTTGCCGATTGGGCCGGAGTCCGGTCTGCTGGGCGAAGCGCTGCGTTCGGGTTCCACCGTCCGCGCTGATTCGCAAACCCTGTGGCGCATCAACGACACCAGCTTCCCGGCCGAGTGCGTGGCCACGCCGATTTATGTTTCGCAAAAATTGAACGGCGTTCTGCTCACCTTTCGCGACACCAGCGAGCGAATTGAAATCGACCGCATGAAATCGGAATTTGTTTCCATTGTCAGCCACGAGCTGCGCACCCCATTGGCATCCATCCGCGGCGTGCTGGGTTTGCTCTCCGGCGGCAAGCTGGGCGGCGTCAGTGCAGAAACCAAACCCATGGTGGATCTGGCCGTTCGCAATGCCGACCGCCTCAGCCGGCTCATCAACAGCATTGTGGATGTGGAGCGGTTGGAGAGCGGGCAGTTGCGGCTGCAGCAGGTCTTCACCACGTCGTCGGAATTAGTGCGTCGCACCACCGAGCAGGCGCATGCGTTGGCCGATGAGGCCGGCGTTACGCTGAATTTTGCGGTGGAGAACATGCCGCTGCAGCTTGACCTGGAACGTGTTTTGCAGGCGCTGATGAATTTAATTTCCAACGCGGTGAAATATTCTGAACGCGGACAAACAGTTACGGTAACCATTAAATCCGCGCCCGAAGCCGTGCATCTGAGCGTGGCCGATCAGGGCCCGGGCATCGCGCCGGAAAAACAGGGAAAAGTTTTCGAACGTTTCTATCAGGGCGATTCGTCCGATGTGCGCGGCAAAGGCGGCACCGGTCTCGGCCTCACCATCGCGCGCGGCATTGTGCTGCGTCACGGCGGCCGCATCTGGGTGGAAAGCGAGCCGGGCAAGGGC
>CAIZGA010000618.1 GCA_903932385.1 uncultured Acidobacteriota bacterium | reverse complement strand
TCCCCCGCCGACGGCAAAGTCACCGGCGCCGACTGGATTTCCACCCAGAGCGGCAACCGCCTGCGCATCAGCATCTTCCTCAGCGTCTTTGACGTGCACGTCAACCGTGCCACAGAAGTCGGCATCGTTACCAATATCAGCTATCGCAAGGGGCTGTTTTTGAATGCGATGGACGCCACCTCGTCGCTGGCCAATGAGCAGAACCTTATCGAATTCGATGGTCCCTACGGCCACACTGCGGTCAAGCAGATTGCCGGCCTGCTGGCGCGGCGCATCGTCTGCAACCTGAAGGTGGGCCAGCAGGTGGAACGCGGCGAACGCATCGGCCTCATCAAATTCGGTTCGCGTGTGGATGTATTGCTGCCCTCGGAAGCGGAACTCGCCGTCAAGGTGGGCGATCGTGTCCGCGGCGGCGCTTCCATTCTGGCACGCATGCCCAGCGAGGCCGGAGCAAAATGAGCACACCTGGCAAAATTCTGCCGGGTGCCGATTCCAAAGACGCCAACGGCAAGCAGACCAGCGGCGTGCAGCGCCTCTCGCGCGGCATGTACATTCTGCCCTCGCTCTTCACCACCGGCAATATCGCCGCCGGCTACTACTCCATCACGGAAAGTTTTCAGGGCCTCGCCGGCAGCACGCACCACTTTGACTACGCCGCGCTGGCCATCGGCTTCGCCATTCCCTTCGACGCGCTCGACGGCCGCATCGCCCGCATGACGCACACCGAAAGCGAATTCGGCAAGGAGCTCGATTCGCTCGCCGACGTCATCACCTTCGGCGTCGCGCCCAGCGTTCTCGCATGGTCGTGGGGCTTCCGCATGCTCCCGGAGATGCAGGACCCCTCGATGCACTTCCGCCTCATTCAGCTCGGCGCATTTGTCAGCTTTCTCTTTCTCATCTGCGGCGCATTTCGTCTGGCGCGTTTCAACATCACCGCAGACCCCAAGCCGCGCAATCCGGGCCGCCCGGGCCACAAATATTTTGTCGGCATGCCCATCCCCGCTGCCGCCGGCTGCGTCGCAGCCACCGTCCACGTCTTTCAGGGCGAGCCGGTCAACAGCCTGTGGATGGCCTTCGCGTGGATGACATTGGTCAGCATCATCAGTCTCTTAATGGTGAGCAGTTGGCGCTTCTGGAGCGGCAAGGAAATTAATCTCACGCAGCGGCACTCCTCGCGCAAGGTGGTGCTGATGGGCGTGCTGATGGTGGCCATCGCCATCTATCACCGCTATCTGCTGATTGCGATTGCGCTCGGCTATATGTTCTCCGGCATCTTTGCGCGGCTGGCATATTCCTGGCAGCGCGCGCAGCAGAAGAACACTGGCAACGCAGCCTGAGGCACGCCGCCGGATTCTTCGGCGCGAAAACGAAATTGTTGATTGAAATCATTCGCAATACGGAACCAGGTACTGCAGAACTGAGCGGAGCATGACAGCAACCCCCTACAAAATTGGCGTCGTCGGCGCAGGCACTCTGCTCGGCAAAGAAATCAGCGAGGCCCTGGAGGCCTCCGCCCTCGCCTCCTCTGAAATTGTTCTGCTCGACGAAGGCGATGCCCTCGGCGAACTCACCACCGCCGGCGATGAAGTCACCTTCATCCAGCGGCTGGACCAGAGCACCTTTGAGCGCATGGACTTTGTCTTTTTTGCCGCCTCTCCGGAGATGACGCTGATGTACTGGCGTCGCGCCGTGGCCGCAGGAGCTTTGGTCATCGACCTCACCGGCGCATTAATCGCCGAGCCGGATGTGCCCGTCATCGCCCCCGCCGTCACCCAGGTCATGCGCGACGTCATCACCGGTGCCGACCTCAAAACCAACGCCGTCGTCCCTGCGCATCCCGCCGCCACCATGCTGGCCCTCGTCTTCGCGCGCATCGTCGACGCGTTGCCGCTGAAGTCCACCGCCGTCACGCTGCTTGAACCGGCTTCGCAATATGGCCGCGAGGCGATGGATGAACTGCATCAGCAGACCGTCAATCTGCTTTCATTCCAGGCTCTGCCGCGCGAGCAGTACGACGCGCAAATCGCCTTCAACCTGCTGCCGGTGCCGGGCGAAGCGTCAAACGTCGCCATGAAGGCCAGCGAAAAACGCATTCGCGCCGAGTATGCGCGGCTCAACACCGGCAAACTGCCCGCGCTGGCTTTGCAGCTTTCGCACGCCCCCGCTTTCCACGGCTACATCGCGTCCATCTTTTTGGAGTTTTCCGGCGCCGTGAAGGAAGATGAAATCGCCGCCGCTCTCGCCAGCG
>CAIZGA010000617.1 GCA_903932385.1 uncultured Acidobacteriota bacterium | reverse complement strand
GCGTATTCGTGGTCCTGCCATTCGCCCACTTTGTCGATGAAGACGCCGACTGCATCGCCGCTCTGCTGGTTCCAGAAATTTGCGAAGGTGCCAATGTGCAGCGCTGTCCAGGTTTCAAAAGCGCCCAGCAGAAACGGAACCTGTCCCGCAGGAAACACGGTTGGATAAGGTGCAAGGCTGGCACCGAATTGGATGTCGCGGCTGCGCCAGGGATCGTCAATGCGTTCCCAGTTGTAGTCGTCGTAATCGAGAATTTTATCCGGCAGCGGGAAGGGATGGTTCGGTGCCTGACGATGCGTAATGCCAAGGTCGCTCCAGTCCGCTGTAATTTTGCCATGCACTCCCGGGCGCATGGCTTCCATGTCTTCTACAAGGCGGACAAAATCCTGCCCGGCATTGCACTGCACACGCGCCACGAAGCGGGAGCCGCCGGCAGTGCGATAGGCAATTTCATAGGTGATGAATAGCGGGCCATGCTCCACCCGTGTGGAGATAATTTCTGTGACGGTGTCATTTTCAATTTCAAGCACAGAAGACCCAAACCACTTGCCGCCACGCGCGCATTGCAGAATCGGCCCCGGTGCTGTGCCGTGAACGCTCTGGCTGGCGGGAATGCGTATCTGAATTTCTCCTGAGTCAAGCACGATGGTGTTGCCATCGCTGTATTCGCGCACCTGCGGCTTGAATGCCGCTGGAGATTTTGCAGCAGAGAGAATGAATTCGCGGCGCGCACCGCTGGGTAGGTCAGAATAGAAATTCAGCGTGGCAGATTTCAGCGTGCCATTTTCGCGCACCACATCGGAGAACTGGAATGGCACCGGCTCAGTTGAATTTGTTTGTGTCAGCGTTAAGGAATCCAAATCCGCAGGCAGATGAAATGTAATTGGATACGAGAGTAGTGTGCGCGGCCACCAGTAGAAAGGATGATCGAGCGGATCTTCCAGAACAAACTGCATCCTGCGGGTGTGGTCCCAGATTGCCGACTGCTTAGCGGCAGCAGCAACATTCTTTGCAGAGAGGGCAGCAGGAACGGCGAGCATGCTGTAACAGAAAGTTCTGCGGTCCACGCGTGTCTCCCCGATTATGGTTTCTACCTGACGCGCTAAAGATGTATTGTCAGTGTGGTTGATAGTGTAGCGCGCGATGGATGATATTTTCTTGCGAGGGACAATGGCCGAACAGACTGCCGAACAAAAGCAGATAGAGACTGCGCTTGATGCGCACTACTTGCTGCGCGCGGAACAGATTGCGTTTTACCAGGAGTTTGGCTACATCAAGCTGCGGAATGTATTGCCGGCGAATTTATTGGAGCACTACAGAACATTTATCAGCAGCAGGGTGGCGGAGTTATCGCGCGATGCATTGCCGCTGGAACAGCGCACCACCTACGGCAAAGCCTTTCTACAGGTGATGAACCTGTGGAGGCATTCTGAAGCGGTAAAGGAATTTGTTTTTGGCCGGTGCATGGCACGTATTGCGGCGGAGTTGATGCAGGTAAGCGGCGTGCGTCTGTACCACGATCAGGCATTGTTCAAGGAGCCCGGCGGCGGCATCACGCCATGGCACGCCGATCAATACTATTGGCCGCTGGCGAGTGATAAGACGGTGACGGCCTGGGTGCCGCTGCAACACACGCCGATGGAGATGGGTCCACTTGAGTTTTGCGAAAAAAGCCAGCGCTTCCAGAACGGGCGAGATTTGGAAATCAGCGATGACAGCGAGATGACGCTGAAGGATGCGCTGAGCACCTTTAGCGTCGAGGCCAGCCCGTTTGAACTGGGCGACGTCAGCTTCCACAGCGGTTGGACCTTCCACCGCGCCGGCGTAAACCGCAGCAAGCAACCTCGTGAGGTGATGACGGTCATCTACATGGATGAAAATATGCGTCTGGCTGCGCCGAAGAACAAAAACCAGATTGCCGACTGGGAGACCTGGTGCCCGGGCGTGCAGATTGGCGAAGTGGCCGCATCCCCGCTGAACCCGGTGCTCTATTCCTCAGCGGAATAATTTCTAATGCTTTCTAAGTTGTTCTGGGAATTTGAATTGGTGGCGAGGCGACTACCGAATAGAGGCTGTAAGTTGTTGATATTATAGATACTAATCAGTTGGATTTTCTTGAGATGCCCCCAAAGTTGCCCCCAGGTCAATCGTTCAACTATCCTCGCGACCATCAATCGTATGGAAAATTCCAAAGGTTATTTGCGATGATGGAGTCGGCAGCGGCACGAAACCCTTTATTTATGTGAGTGAATTTAAATAGATTTGCGCGGAGACATAAACTGCCGTTGTCCCCAGCTTGAACCATAGGTATAGAAATCAATCACGTATCCAAGAACAATTGCGCACGGCTGCCCGTTATGATTCGGTCGAAAGCAATTGGGCGTTTGGGGAGTTCTCAAATCCAGCATTTGAACTTGACCGGAAATCGGGCGCAGGATCCCAGTTGTCAGGGGCCGGCGTTCTCTGTGAGGTATTGACCGATTTTGGCCTCTTAGATTTGCCTCTGATTTTGGGAAGGAGGCGCAGAGTTATGAAAACAGTTCAAACAGCTATCCGCGCAGACTAGATGGATGCTGGATTCTGCAGCAAATAATTGGATTCGACGTGCACAAAGCGATCCATGTCATCTAATCTGTGGATGGTCGAATTTAGACTGCATAAGCTCATATCGTATTGTAATGAATAGAGATATAGCATAAAACTTCTTGGGATAGATGAAACGGAATACTATTGAGTCTCTACACGAGTGAACACAGCGGCTATACTGTCACACATCTGGTAATCAGAATAAAAAACGCATGTTCAGCATCACATGCTGTGGCGCAAGTGAATTCCAAAACATACGTGCAGTAGAGACAGAGAGGATGGACATATATGCCCGGAGTCAGCTTAGTAAATGATGGTGCCGCACTGCAATCAATGAGGAATTCCGATTTTGATGCCTACAGTGCCATTGGTGAAGTTGTCGATAATGCGTTGCAGGCTGATGCGAGAAATATTCGCATCCGTATAGATTATTTGACCCCAACGGGCAAGGGCAGCACCGAACCTATCACGGCAGTCTATTTTGGAGACGATGGTACGGGCATGGCAAAAGATATTTTGCATCAATGCCTACAACTTGGTTACTCCAGCCGGTATAACGATCGGTCTGGCATTGGTAGGTTCGGAGTTGGCGCCACCCTAGCCGCGATAAATCAATGCAAGAAAATAGAACTATATTCGCGGGTAAAGGGAGGTCCATGGCAATATACGTTTATCGATCTAGACTTGATAATGAATAATCCACCAGCAATGACTGAGATTCCGCCACCAGTCACCAAAGAGCTTCCTTCCAACGTTACTGAACTGGTTGGCAGAGAACACGGTACGCTGGTTATCTGGACGAAATATGACCGTCAACATGAAGGCGCGATCGATCTTATTGAAGAAATGCGTGTTTGGGCTGGTCGTACCTACCGTTATTTCATTTGGGGCGACGTGAAGCTCTGGATAAATGGTGAGCCAGTGAAAGCGATTGACCCTCTTTATGTCAATACGAAACTCACGAAATTTCCAGATGATCCTCCTGCTCACGAATACAAACAAATTTCAATAAAATGGCCTGTTCCGCCAGAGGATAGATTGGCGGGTGCGCCAAACGAATCGATCATTCATATTCGACTCAGCCTATTACCCAAAGAGTTCCGGCCTCACGCGGGTTCGGGTAACTCAAAATTCGCAAAGGATCGGTACATCGATCGTAATGAAGGAATATCTATTGTTCGAAATAAACGCGAGGTATTTTACGATCATATTCCATGGTGGAACTACGGAAGTCCGTTCAAAGAAATTGATCGATGGTGGGGGTGCGAAATATCGTTTGATGCAGTTTTGGATAGCGCTTTTACCGTAAAAAACATTAAACGAGGAGCTGTTCCAATAAAGAGACTAAAAGATGCAATTCATGTCGCCATTACGCCGACTCGTCATACGGCACTTGAATCTGTTCGAGATGACTGGGATGCAGCAAGAGCGAAAGAGGTAATTAAGGATGAAGAAAATGGTGTTGAAACAGGTCATCAGCAGGCTGAGGAAGCTGTAAAAGAGACACCTACTCCGGGGAATATCATAGATAAAGATAAGAATGCTGATGAAGAAGTACGAAGGGTCACAGAAGAG